>CAYPFV010000048.1:0-19045 GCA_964410015.1 uncultured Bacteroidales bacterium | reverse complement strand
CATCCCACATTTTTTGCTGAATACGACGCGGACGTGCAGCATCAAAAACAACCAGAGAATATCCAGGTTTAATCTTTTTCAGATAGCGTTGAGAATTTACAAGTTGCCAGGCCACTTCTTCCTGAAGGTAGGCATTTTGCATGCCCTCATATACATTTTTACCCATGAAATTATCCTTACCAGAGTATTTCAAATCAACCACCAGCGTGCTATCCAGATCATGGATATTGACCAGGCCCTGTTCTATCAGTTCTACCTCAATGGGTTTTAAAGCATATCTGAAATCTTTCATAATCACATATAAATCAGTACGAGGTTCAAGCGCAATTGGATTATACCTTTCAGATTCTTTTCCGGCACATGAAAGCAGACCAAAAGGAATCCATAAAAAGAGGCATACATAACTGAATAAACTATACCATCTTTTTTTAAAAATAAAAAACAATACCGAAGTGCGAAAATCAGAATATCTTCTCATTTTTAAGAGAGTTGATAAAAAAAAGTTCATTTTATCAGTATGTGTATTTTAGAATGATTATAAATTAACATGAAATACAAAAACAAAGGTTTATCAAAAAGAAAATAACATATATTCGCAAAACATAAAATCTAAAATGGTTCCTTTAAAAACCACATTATATACTTTTAAACAACAAATATAAACTGCAAAGTTTTACAAATCTGTTAAAAGTATGAATAACATCAAACAGTTCGTTAATGAAATAAAAAAACAAAAGAAATATATCAAACATAAAAAAAAACCTGTTTGGAAAAGTGCTTTTATTCTGCTGTTATTTTGAAACATTATGAATTAGATGAATGTGTTGGATACTAATGAAAAATAGTTAATTTAGTCGTCGAAAAAGTTTGCTATACCACACCATAGGCGCCCCAAACAAAATCAAATCCTAATATACTCATTTCTAAGCATGATGATACTACACCGAGAAAAAACAGAATAACAACCCGCTACTAAAAAATAGTTCATACTTGTGAAAATATAAACAACACATGAAAAATATCCCTCAAAAAAAACAATTCAGAACCAATTTCCGGTTATTATCTAAATCCCTAATATTGGTTTTCCTGTTTGGCACCTTCGGGATTTTCATCTTTTCTTCATTTCAAAGTGAAAATAATGACACCATCGCTGCCGATACTTTAGACAACATTGATGGCCAAACCCAGAACGACACCCTTGCTGCTGATACAACGGATGTGGAACAGAGCATCGAAGATGAACAGACAGAAGAACCAGCAGCGGCGGAGGAACAAAATTTTGTAAGAGGTGAGTACACCAAACAACAAAAGCGAAAAGGAGAAAGATTGTTTAACGGTTTGGTAGCCTTTGAAAGTGGTCAGCATAACTGTGCATCCTGTCACTATACCGAGCCACAAAAAGAGATGAACTGGAATCCTGGTGCTTACGAATTGGCTTTAGTATGGGAAAAAAACAGTGCTTACGATCTTATGGATGTTATGAACAATCCAACGACAATGAAGATGACAGAAGTCCATGCCGATATGAAGATTACACGTGAAGAGCAGCATTTTCTGGAAGCATACTACACCCATGCTATCGAGGTTGGTCCGGAGAAGTTAAAGGCATACCCTGTAAAAGCATTTATATTTTGGGGGCTTGGATTTTTAATGTTGCTGGCATTGATTGATCTTATTTTTACACAAAAAATAAAATTCAAGGCCATCCATATCTTTATATTGTTTGTCGGGTTGTCTGTACATGGTCAGTTTGCCATAGTAGAAGCACAAAACCTGGGACGTACTCAAGGTTATGCACCCGATCAACCCATAAAGTTCTCACATCAGATCCATGCCGGTGAAAATGAAATCGATTGTCAATATTGCCATCATATATCTGATAATAGTTTATCCGGGGGTATCCCTTCCAACAATGTTTGTTTGAATTGCCACAATGTGGTGCTCAATGGCACCAACTCGGGTAGCTTTGAGATCAACAAGATACATGAAGCGGAAAGGACAGGAGAGCCGGTAGAATGGGTTCGGGTTCACGATTTGCCAGATCACAGTTTTTTTAGTCACTCGCAACATGTAAATGCCGGGCAACTGGACTGCACAGAGTGCCACGGTGATGTGGAAAACATGCACATAGTGGAACAACAGGAATCACTTTCTATGGGTTGGTGTCTTACCTGCCACAGAGATACAGATGTGAATTTCACTGATAATCCTTATTTTGAAATGTATGACAAACTACACGAAAAAATCAAAAACGGTGAGATAGACGGCGTGAAAGCCGCCGAACTGGGAGGAGAAGATTGCATGAGTTGTCATTATTAAACAAAGCAACTCTACGCATGCTTGCCCCTGATTTAATTTAGAAGTAAAAAAATTCAATATATACAGAATGGAAAAAAAATACTGGAAAAGCATAGAAGAAAAACAATCTGATTATATCGCCGGGAAGGAGATTCAGGATCAATCAGTAACAGATGTTTTAACCAACGAATCAACAAAAAACCCGGCATCGCGCAGAGATTTTCTGAAGTGGTGCGGCATAAGTTTTTTTTCCGCAACAGTTGTAGCGGCCTGCGAAAATCCTGTTAAAAAAGCAATTCCTTACGTACAACAACCCGAAGAACTTATACCAGGAAAAGCATCGTGGTATGCCTCTACATACAGCAAAGGAAATCATTACTGCAGCGTGCTGGTAAAAAGTCGCGACGGACGTCCGATCAAAATCGAAGGCAATGAAATGTCAGCTTTTTCAGCAGGTGGAACAACTGCACAGGTGCAATCATCTGTTCTCAATCTTTATGATGATGGTGCAAGGTATAAAAGCGCCATGAAAAACGGAAAACAGATAACATGGGAAAAAGCAGATGAAGAAATCATACAATTGCTAAAGCAGGCCAATGCCGATGAAAAAAAGGTAACCCTTGTTACCCCTACCCTTTTAAGTCCATCTACTCTTAATCTGATCAACGATTTTCAAAACAAGTATAACAATGTTGAGCATATTCAATGGGATGCCATCAGTTACGAATCAATCAGAAAAGCTCATCAGGATACTTTCGGTCAATCTGTCATCCCCGATTATCGCTTTGATAAAGCATCCATCATTGTTAGTTTCAGTGCTGATTTTCTTGCAACCTGGATGGCTCCCGCCACCTTTGCCAAACGCTACAGCGAAACACGCAGGGTTTCTGAAAGCGACCCGAGCATGTCAAAGCATATCCATTTTGAAGGAAACATGTCGGTTACCGGTGCTAATGCCGACGAGAGAATACCAGTAAAACCAACAGATGAAATTAAAATCATCATGGCATTGTATAATGAGATGGCTGCCATGGCTGGTTTTCCGGTCATCAGTTCACCTTCTGTTGATTACGACACCCGCGCTTTGGCACAGCAAATTCTCGACAACAAAGAGAAATCACTTGTGGTATGCGGACATAACAACGAGTATGTGCAAATGCTTATCAATGGCATCAATGAAATGGCTGCTTCTTACGGAAACACGCTCGATACAAATCGTTCTTTAAACATGGGAATGGGCAATCATCAGTCTTTAAACAACCTTATCCGCTCACTGGAAGAGGGGCAAACAGCAGGTGTGCTTTTTCATGAGTGCAATCCTCTGTACAACCACCCAAAGGCTTCAAAACTGAAAAAAGCACTGGAGAAGGCAACATTCACGGTATCTTTTGCCGGGCAGAAAGATGAGACCGCCGAAGCATGCCAGTATAATCTTCCCGACCACCACTACCTGGAATCCTGGAACGATGCTTCGCCCTGCAAAGGAGAATTTTCTCTGGCGCAACCAGCCATACATCCTCTTTTCAAAACCCGGCAGTTTCAATCTACATTGCTTACCTGGAATGAAACAAACAATAACTTCTACGCTTATTTGAAAAATTACTGGCAAGAGAACATGTACAATGCCTCTGGATTTACCGGGGATTTTGAGCGTTTTTGGACAGATACCCTGCAAAAAGGTGTTTTGGAACTGGAAACAGACCCGGCAGCATTAGATAGTTTCAACAGCAATTCAATTGAAAATGCATTTGCCAGATTGAAATCCAATTCAACTAACAATACAGACACAGAATATATTGTATACGAAGATGTATCGATGGGCGATGGAAGTCATGCCCACAATCCATGGCTACAAGAACTTCCTGACCCGGTTACTAAAGTCAGTTGGGACAACTTCGCAGCCATATCTCCATCCTATGCCCGTGAGAACAACATCAAAGACGGTGATATTTTAAAAATCAACAATTTAGAAATCCCTGCTCTTATACAGCCCGGACATGCCAGCGGATGTATATCTATGGCACTGGGATACGGACGCACCCAGGCAGGGAAAGGAGGAGAGAATATCGGAATCAATGTATTTCCACTGTTAGATGGGGCAAAACTTACCGGTGCTCTGAAAAGCGTTGAAAACACAGGCATCAGGCATGAGTTTGCACGCTCACAAACCCATCACAGCATGGAAGGCAGAGCCATTGTAAGAGAGTCTACCCTTGATCAATACCGTAAGAACCCCAAAGCAGGCAATGAGATCAGAGATTATCACAAAAAATATAAGAGTACTTTATACCCTGAGCTAGATTTTCCGGGACCTCACTGGGTACTAATGGTTGACCTGAACGCCTGCACAGGTTGCAGCAACTGTGTAGTTGCCTGCCAGGCAGAAAACAATGTACCGGTAGTAGGCAAACAAGAGGTTATCAATCGGCGCATCATGCATTGGATGAGAATAGACAGATATTACACCGGCGATGCAGATAATCCTGGTGTAGTTTTTCAGCCCCTTATGTGCCAGCATTGCGACCACGCTCCTTGCGAGAATGTTTGCCCGGTAACAGCAACCAACCACAGTCAGCAGGGAATCAACCAGATTGCCTACAACCGTTGTATTGGCACCAAGTACTGTATCAACAACTGTCCTTATAAAGTAAGAAGATTCAATTGGTTCAGATATGCGCAGAATAACCAGTTTGACTATAACATGAATTCCGGTCTGGGTCGTATGGTACTCAACCCTGATGTAACAGTAAGAGAAAGAGGTGTTGTAGAAAAATGCTCCTTTTGCATACAACGCATACAGGAAGGCAAACTCAAAGCCAAAAACGAAAACAGAGCACTAAACGAAAACGATATCGTACCAGCATGTGCATCCAGTTGTCCTTCAAATGCCATTGTATTTGGCGATGTAAACGATAAAAACAGTCGTGTTGCACAACTGATCAAAGACCCACGCAATTATCATCTGCTTGAGGAGTTGCACACATTGCCATCGGTAGGTTACCTTACTAAGATCAGGAATGCATAAGCATTAGCAAGCACTAAGGCATGCAAAACAAAATACAGACATGAAAAGAAAAAGAATAGTGATAAAACACTTATAATTATAAAAGCATGATATCAAATAGTATAAGATGGCCCATGTTCAGTGGTCAAAAAAGTTACGGGCAGATAACCGATCAGCTCACTTCCCCTAATGAAACCAAACCCGCTGTATGGTGGTATATAGGCATGAGTATTGGTACTCTAGCCCTGGCGTATGGTTTATGGGCCATGTATATGACCGTAACCGTTGGTTTAGGTACCTGGGGACTGACCAACAGCGTGGGTTGGGGCTGGGATATTATCAATTTTGTATGGTGGATCGGGATCGGTCATGCCGGAACAGCCTTTACCATATTTTTTCTGGTATTCAGGCAAAAATGGGCATCTTCTATCAACCGGGCAGCAGAAGCCATGACAGTATTTGCGGTAGCCTGCGCCGGATTGTTTCCCATACTTCACCTGGGGCGTCCGTGGCTGGTTTTCTTTATACTGCCCTACCCCAACACCCGATTGCTTTGGGTAAACTTTAACTCTCCACTGCTTTGGGATGTATTCGCCATCAGTACCTACATGCTGATGTCGATCACGTTATGGTATTTTGGCATGATCCCCGATCTGGCAACCATGCGCGACAGAGCCAAGAACAAGGTAGCAAAGGCACTGTATGGTTTTTTCAGTATGGGATGGAATGGATCGATGATTACCTACAACCGCTACGAAACACTAACCAAAATTCTGGGTGGACTTGCTGCCCCTCTGGTTATTTCAGTTCATACCATTGTAGCTTTAGACTTTGCCGTATCGATTTTACCCGGATGGCATACCACCATTCTCCCACCCTACTTTTTTGTAGGTGCCATTTTCTCGGGGTTTGCCATGGTGCTCACCATCATGATTTTGATGCGAAAGGCATTTAATATAAAAGATTTTATTACCAAACAACACCTCGATGCTATTGCCAATGTGCTTAAGTTTGGCAGTTTGGTCATTGGTTTGGCATACGTTACGGAAATGTTTGTGGCTTGGTATTCCGGTTTTGAGTATGAGATGTTTACCTTTCTGAAAAACCGCGCTACCGGCACTTACGCCCTGCCGTTCTGGATTATGGTTTTCTGCAATGCCATTGCACCACAAATATTCTGGTTCAAAAAAGCACGACGTAATATTGTCACCCTTTTTATCGTGTCCATTATCATTAATATAGGAATGTGGTACGAAAGATTTATTATTATTGTATCATCGCTGGCGCAGGACTTTTTGCCCTCGAGCTGGACCGGATATTCGCCAACACTTGTTGATATTGGTATTTTCGCAGGGACATTTGGGATCTTTATATGTGGCATGCTTTTATTTATCCGCTACATACCCATCATTGCCATCAATGAAGTAAAGGCATCGAGCAAAGAAGGTAACTAGCGATGAACAACACAACAATAATCGAACAAAAGAAACACATCATCATACAAAATATATAAAATACCATGGCAGAAAAAAATATAGTTGCCAGATTCAGGGACGAGCAAAAACTTGAAAAAGCACTGGACAAACTCCAGGAAAATAAGGTAAATATGGTGGATATTTACGGACCGTTTGCTACACACAGCATCCTGAAGAAATTCACCAAACCCTCGAAACTGCCTTATGCAGCAGTTCTATTTGGTTTTATTGCCATTGTAACCATGTTTGCTTTTTTATACTATACCACTGTGATAGACTATCCCATTGTGTATGGCGGAAAACCCATTTTCAGTTTTCCTCCCATGGTGGTATTGATGTATCTGTTTACCATTTTGCTTACAACCATTTTAATTACGCTGACTTTTCATGGCAGGGCATTGATCTTTCCCGGGAAACCCGCCAATATCATAGACAAATCGGTAACCGACGATAGTTTTTTTCTGGTAGTAGATCAGAATTACAATCCTGAAGAGATCAAGAAATGGTTAAAGGAAAGCGGTGCTGATGAAATTACTGAAAAAGAATTATAAAGAGACATCAAATAACTTTTGAAAATGAATAATATGTCAAACAATAAGTTACGTACCCTTGCAAGGATAAGTCTGGTGATTTTGTCCATGATTTATTTTTCATCGTGCGACAGAAGCCGGGTTGATAAAGGTTATGAATATTTTCCTGATATGGCTCACGGATATGATTACAAAACCTATTCAGAAAATCCGGACATGGAAGACGGTCGTACGATGCGCGAGCCTGTTGAAGGAACCATTCCCCGTCATATTCAACCTTATAACTACCCCGCTGATTTTGATGGACGAGAACTGGCAGGAGAGGAACTGGAGAATCCTCTTTCTAACACCCCCTCTGTTATTGCTGAAGGGAAAAAACAATATGATATTTTCTGTATGCAATGTCATGGAGAGAAAGGTGATGGGCAGGGTATTTTGTACACCAACGGCAAGTATACAATACCCCCGACAAGTCTGCTGGAAGAAAGGATCATTGATCAGCCAACAGGAGAAACCTACCATGTTATTTCCGCCGGTTGGGGAGTAATGGGAGCACATGAATCATTGATTACTCCCGAAAAACGCTGGCAGATCATTAGTTTTATTGAAAATAGTATTCAGGATAAGAAGTAAAAGATAACCCATGGAAACAAATTTCACCATTAAAAAGAACACCAATATTCTGTTTGCTGTACTCATTTTGGTAGGAATAGCAGCAACAGTTACCGGATTTATGACCGATAGTTCGCGCACCTGGTCTAACATACTGGTCAACAACTATTACTTCATCACACTGTCTGTAGGAGCGTTGCTTTTCTACAGTTTGCAATATATCACAAATTCAGGATGGTCTGCCCTGATCACACGTCTTCCACTTTCTTTGGGTGCTTTTCTTCCATTAGGAGCTGTACTCATGATTCTGATGTATTTCGGTTTGCCTCATATTTATGAATGGGCACATCCAGGAATCACCGAAACAGATAAATTGATAGCACATAAGGAACCTTTTCTCAATGCGCCTTTTTTCATGATTCGTATGGTCATCTATTTCAGTTTGTTTATTGGTTTAGGACTGGTATTACGCAAGTATGCCAAATTACAGGATAAGATTGGTGATCTGCAGTATTTCAACAAAAGTAAATACTATTCACAGGTTTTTGTTTTCATTGCTGCTATCTTCTTTTCATTTGCAAGCAAAGATTGGATTATGACGATCGATTCGCATTGGTACAGCACGCTTTTTGGTTTCCGGAATATGGTTTTGAGTATGTATTATGGCAGTGCTGCAGTAATATTACTTTTGTTTTACCTTCGCACCCAGGGTTATTTTAAAAAAGTAAACGATGCTCATTTTCACGATCTTGCCCGTTATCTTTTCCGTTTCAGTATCGTATTTGGTTATTTATGGTTTATGCAGTTTCTGATCAGTTGGTATGCCAACATACCTGAGATCACCCATTATTACAACCCCCGTTTTCTGGGTGAGTGGCAATTTCTTTTTTATACTGAATTAATCATTAATTTTGCCATCCCATTTCTGGTGGTTATGAGTGACGACTTTGGTAAAAAACCATCTGTACTCATCAGCATTTCTGTATTATTATTGATTGGTTTATACATCAGTTTATTTTTGCAGGTAATGCCCGGCAGTTACGGACCACCACAGTTTGGTTTTATTGAGGCTGGCATGTTTGCAGGATATTTTGGTTTGTATTGCGGGGCGGTTTTCATAACCCTTACCAAACAACTACTGATACCAGCGCACCATCCTTACATAGAGGAAAGCTTGCACCATCATGTGTAAACAAGAAAACAGCAGATTAAAAAGAGTATTCAGTTATCATCTTTCATTATTAAAATATATTTTAAGAACAAAATAACACAAATCCAAAATGAGAAATTTATCATTCATTTTCATGACAATGCTTATGGCGCTTCTGATAATGAATATTAGTACAAACGCCATAGCTCAGTCAGACGATCCGGAAATAGGTATCGTTGAAAGGCTGGACGAATATGTTCCGGACGATATTATGATCATTGATACCGAAGGTAAAAAGGTAAATATGATGTCGCTCATAGACAAGCCCACCGTGCTTTCTATCGTTTATTACCGCTGTCCTGGTATTTGCAGTCCTTTCATGACATCTATAGCCGAGGTGGTACAGAATAGCGAGCTTGAACTGGGAGAAGACTACCAGATACTGAACATCAGTTTTGATCCTACCGAAGGAACTACCCTTTCCAAATCTAACCAGAACAGTTATCATATGCTTGTAGAAAAGGAGTTTGACCCTGAGGGTTGGCAGTTTTTCACCACCGATAGTCTCAACTCCAAAAAACTAACCGATGCAGTAGGTTTTAAATACCGTCGTCAGGGATTAGATTTCGTGCATTCATCGGCTATGATTTTTGTAAGCGATGAAGGAAAGATTACACGCTACCTTCATGGCACCTATTTTCTTCCGATGGATCTGAAACTGGCCGTGGTAGAAACGGCACAGGGAAAATCAGGTCCTTCTATGAGCAGAGTACTTTCATACTGCTATTCTTATGATCCTTCTGGTCAGTCATACGTATTTAATGTTACAAAAGTGGCAGGCACCATTATCTTGTTTTTCGCCTTGTCCATCTTTTTATATCTGGTTTTAAAGCCGAAGAGAAAAACAGAAACAGCAAAAAGCAATTAGCACCTAAAAGAATAATCAATAACTAAGCATATGTCAGAAACATCAGAAAATAAACATGTAAGTTTCCTTGAGCACAAAGGAAAATACAAAGGAATACTGGGTTGGATCTTATCAACTGACCATAAGCGGGTGGGTTTGCTATATTTGTATACTATCCTGGCGTTTTTCTCTATAGCAGCCATCCTGGGTTTGTTGATGAAAATTGAACTTATTGCCCCGGGCATCACCATCATGGGACCCCAAACCTACAATGCCATGTTTACCGTTCATGGTATTATCATGATCTTTGTCATTGTAGTACCCGGATTGCCGGCGGTTTTTGGCAACTTCTTCCTGCCATTGATGATTGGAGCCAAAGATGTGGCATTTCCGAAACTAAACCTGGCATCATGGTGGATTTATGTGATCGGTATTTTAACTGTACTTTCCTCTCAATTTATAGGGGGGTGGCCTGATACCGGCTGGACTTTTTATGCTCCCTACAGTTTCCGTACACCGGCAAACATTATGCCTGCACTATTTGGTGCTTTCATACTCGGTTTTTCGTCTATCCTGACAGGGATAAACTTTATCGTTACCATGCACCGCCTGCGAGCACCAGGAATGACCTGGTTTAAAATGCCGATTTTCCCCTGGACACTTTATGCCACTGCATGGATTCAGGTACTTGCAACACCTGTTATTGGTATCACTCTTTTGCTTACCGCCATGGAAAAATTTCTGGGTATTGGTATTTTTGATCCTACCAAAGGAGGAGACCCCATATTGTATCAACACCTTTTCTGGATTTATTCTCACCCGGCAGTTTACATTATGATTCTTCCGGGTATGGGAGTAATCAGTGAGATATTGCCGGTTTTTTCTCAAAAACGTATTTATGGATATAAAGCCATCGTGTTGTCATCATTAGCGATTGCTTTTGTAGGTTATTTTGTGTGGGGTCATCATATGTTTACCTCCGGGATGAGCGGCAGGGCATTGTATGCATTTTCATTTCTCACCTTTTTGGTAGCGATACCATCTGCTATTAAAGTTTTTAACTGGGTAGCTACTATGTACAAGGGATCGCTGCTGTTGCAAACCCCTTTTTACTGGGCTACCTCTTTTATTTTTGTATTTATGATCGGAGGATTAACGGGTCTGGTTTTGGGAGCCCTGGCAACCAATGTTCACGTTCACGACACTCATTTTGTAGTTGCTCATTTCCATTTCATTGTTTTCGGAGGCACAGGATATGCTTTTCTGGCCGCAATACACTATTGGTTCCCAAAGATGTTTGGCAGGATGTACGATGCCACCTGGGCCAATACCGGATGGGTAGTATTTTTTATTGGATACCTTACATTATACCTGCCTATGTTTTACCTGGGCATTCAGGGTATGCCACGCAGATATTATGATTATCTTCCCGAGTTTCACGGAGGGAATATTGTTTCATCGCTTGGAGCGGTTATGATGATAGCAGGTTTGCTGATTGTTTTTATCAACCTGATCAGATCTGCCCGTCATGGAACCAGGGTTACCGATAAAAACCCCTGGGGAGGAAAAACCCTTGAATGGAAAACCGATACCCCCCCTACTTTAGAGAACTGGGAAGAGATACCAGAGGTTAGCAAACGTCCTTATGAATACAAATAAATGAATGTGATCCATGGAAAAAAATATTGAACATTCAACCCTTGTGCATGAACACCGCGATGATGTGGGAGATAAACTGGGTATGTGGTTGTTTATCTTTACTGAATTGCTGTTATTTGGTATGCTGTTTATTGTGTATGCTGTTTACCGTTTTCGCAACCCGGTTGCTTTTGAGCTTGGAGGCGAGGAGCTGGATGTATTTATCGGTACGCTCAATACCGTTATACTATTGATCAGCAGTGCTACTGTAGCTTTGTCAATTTCAGCGATTCAAAAAGGGAACAAAAAACAGGCACTTTTGTTTCTGGGCACTACACTGGTAATAGCGATTGTGTTTTTGGTCAACAAATATTTTGAGTGGGGATCCAAGATCGAGGAAGGTTTTTATCCCGGGGGCGAAGCCCTGTTAGAACTGGGTCATGGTACCATCTTGTTTTTCGGATTGTACTATGTAATGTCAGGGATTCATGCCCTTCACATCATCATAGGAGTAGGATTATTTATATATGTATTTCAGCAGATTCGCAAAGACAAAATAAACAGTGGCGATTTTGTATGGTTGGAAAATACCGGTTTGTACTGGCACTTAGTAGACCTTATCTGGATATTCCTGTTTCCTTTGTTTTACCTAATCCATTAAAACCCGTCCTATGAGTCAACAGCAAGAACATCAGCATCATATTGTAAAATACAGAACCCATTTGCTTGTATTAGCCGCATTGCTGGTACTAACAGCAGCCAGCGTTGCAGTAACCAATTTAGAAATGGGACCTCTAAACACCCTTGTGGCAATGATCATTGCCGGTGTAAAAGCCGTCATTGTATTGATATGGTTTATGCACCTTAAATTCGACGACAAGATCTTTGCCATCTTCACCACACTGGTATTTGTAATTTATTTACTGGTACTTTACGTTACATTTTTTGATTATTCATACAGATAGAAGAGGAAGACATGATAAACAATTTAATTTTAGGAGCTTCAACATTCGTGGAAGGCGTTGACAACGCTTTCATATTTATTCTTGCAATTTCGTTTTTCTTTTTGATAGGCATCAGTGCAACCATAGTTATATTTATTTTCCGCTACCACCGCAAAAAAAATCCGAAAGCCAAACAAATAAAAGACAGCACAGCACTGGAGCTCACCTGGACAATCATTCCCATAATACTGGTGCTGGGTATGTTTTATTACGGATATGTGGGTTGGATACCCATGAAAACACCACCCGAAACAGGCATGAACGTTACCGCTAATGCCCGCATGTGGAGTTTCAACTTTCGCTACGAAAACGGACGTACCTCCGATAAACTTTATGTTCCGGTTGATACCGCCATTCTTGTAAACCTCAATTCGCTCGATGTATTACATTCTTTCTACATACCGGCATTCAGGGTAAAAGAAGATATGGTTCCTGGTTTGGAAAATAACCGTACCTGGTTTGAACCTACCAAAACTGGCACATATTCGGTTTTTTGCACCGAATATTGTGGGCTGCAACACTCTTACATGCTCAGCGAAGTAGTGGTGATGGAGCAAGACGAATTCTGGGAATGGTATGAAGACACCACAGCGCTTGCCGAAGCTGCGCCCGAAGGGGATGATATGGCCATGATGGGCAGACAGGTGCTTGACAGAAATGGCTGCATTGCCTGCCATTCGCTCGATGGATCAGAACTGGTAGGCCCCACATTTGCCAATGCCTGGGGTACGGAAGTTCCGGTGATTACCGATGGCAATGAAAGAACAATTCCTTACGACGAAGAATATGTGAAAAGATCTATATATGATCCCGAATATGATATCCATCAGGGATACCGTCCGGGTCAAATGCTATCTTACCAGGACGAGGTTAGCGAAGAAGAAATTGATATGATCATAGAACTGCTCAAATCTATTAGTGAATAAAACCTCCCATCAGGTAAATTTTGAAATTGAATACCTTAGCGCCGGCAAAGACCGGCGTTTTTTTTGTACTTCTTATCATAACCTGATATCGTAAATGTTTGCCAATAAAATCATATCTTTGAAGCACCCAAATGCTATGCAGTGCTGCTGCAATTCTGCACCCTGGCAAACACCAAAACAAACAGATCAAACGAACGTGTTTGCAAATTAAACACAAACACCAATGAAAACAGCAAACATGGAGTCCATCCGACCCTAACCTTCAAATTATTTACGGATGAAAATTTAGTGATTGACTTAAAACACACATGCGCATGATAGGGATACTGCAAAGGGACACCCTGAAAAAGCAACTTTTAAACACAAACTACAAACCACTCATAATCAATAAAATACAAATCCACAGCAATGAAAAACGTTGAAGATCAGAAAAATAATCAACACCCCTGCGTAATGCATACTAAATCAATTTCTTTTCAAAAGATATTCCTTGGCGGAGTTCTTATCCTGTTTAGCATCTGGTCGATTGCTCAGCCACCCTCCGATTATTATAACGGAACAGAAAACCTCGGGGGTGAAGAGCTCAAAGCTGCCCTGAAAAACATCATTGAAAATCATAATGCCCTATCTTACAGTGCGATATGGAATGCTTTTTATGATACGGATGCCAAACCTAATGGAAAGGTATGGGATATGTATTCTGATATTCCCAATGGTACACCGCCCTATGAATATACCTTAGGATCTGATCAGTGTGGCAACTATTCCGGCGAAGGTTCCTGTTACAACCGCGAACATTCTTTTCCTAAAAGTTGGTTTGATGATGCCAGCCCCATGAATACCGACCTGTTTCATATTGTAGCCACCGACGGATATGTAAACGGACAGCGGGGCAATTACCCTTTTGGCGAAGTAGGAGATGCCTCCTGGACCTCACTGAACGGATCAAAAGTGGGCACCAGCGACTATCCGGGTTATAACCAAACAGTATTCGAACCCATTGACCAATATAAAGGTGATTTTGCCAGAAGTTATTTTTACATGGTGACACGCTACGAAGATCAGATAACAGGCTGGAATTCTCCCATGCTGGATGGAAGCGCATACCCGGCATTTTCGGACTGGGCATTGAACCTGCTGCTGGAGTGGCATGCCAATGACCCGGTAAGTGAAAAAGAGATCAACCGCAACAATGCCATTTATACGTATCAAAACAACCGGAACCCTTTTATCGATCATCCTGAATTTGTTAATCTGATATGGGGTGGAGATACACCACCCGTATCTTTTTCTTCAGAGCCTCCCCTGTCGGTAAGTGCAGGCAGCTTGTATGAATATAACATCACAACAAGCGGTGGCGATGCTAGTGATATCATCATCACCTGCCCGCAAAAGCCCGGTTGGCTTACCTTTACTGATGGAGAAAACGGAACTGCATCGCTCTCGGGCATACCAGAAGATTCGGATGTGGGCATGCATGAGATCATCCTGGAAGCAACCGACGGAGAAACCAGCGATCAACAAATTTTCAACCTTGAAGTGGAGGAAAATATCCCTGAAATTGAGTTTATCAGTGAACCCGTTACACAAGCTATCGCAGGCCAACAATACAACTACACTGCCGAAGCAACCGTAGATGGTGAAAACAACAGTCAACTGATGTTTCTGTCTGTAACCCTACCCGACTGGTTACACCTTGAAGATCAAAACAACGGTACGGCATTGCTAAGCGGCACACCCGGTGAAGAAAACACCGGATCCAATGAAGTAGAGATCAAAGCAATATATCTCGACCATCAGACCACACAAAACTTTACCATCCAGGTGCAGAACAGCACCCAGGCAGAGCAATACACAGAAACATTCACCCTGATGCCCGCCGATAACAGTGCCTACCTTGAACGTAACTGGACCGGCGATCATGATATTGAATGGAATGCTTCGCAGGCGCGCACCGATTTGCAAATCGATGGCAGAGCCATTTGCCTGAAAGATGCAGGTACACCATCTGTTCAGTCCGAAACCATCGAAGGAGGCATTACAACCCTGTCATTTCAGCACCAGCAAAAGTTTTCCGGTTCGGGTGGCACGCTAACACTTTACATCAACGATCAGCAAGTGGGAGAACCGGTACCGGTTTCAGATGAAGTGGGATTTGTTGAATTTGATGCCCTCAGCATATCCGGAAACTTCGACATAAAACTTGTTTCTAACGGAGCTACCCGTATTGCCATTGATAATATAAGCTGGAAAACTATGATGGAACCTAACTTACCCCCTGTCATTGAAAATGTTTCCCATAACCCTGTTTTGCCCGCACCCGATGATCTCATTGCCTTTCTGGCAACCGTAACCGATGCCGACGGTACCATTGAAGAAGTATTGCTGCATTACGGAAACACATCGGACAACCCCGATCAGAGCGTTGCCATGGCACCCATCGAAGATCAACCCGGCGAGTTTGCCACCATTCTTGAAATGCCCCTCCTTGAAAATGGAAATGTATACTATTATATCGAAGCCACCGACGATGCCGGCGCCACTGCCCGAAGCGCTGAATTTATCATCATCCCCGCTCCACTAAAAGAATACGAACTCAGCATATCTTCCCAGGGAAATGGTTCTACCCAACCACAAGAGGGCACCTATCTTTATCCTGAAGGCACACGGGAAACCCTTACTGCCAACCCTGCTGAAGGATGGGTGTTCGACAAATGGGTAATCAATGACACAGAGTTCAGCGATAACCCCATTGACATCACCATTGACCATGATATAGAAGCCGTTGCCTGGTTTTCTGATCCTACAAGTACCTCAATGCACTTTCAGGAAAAACCTGTCCTGTATCCCATCCCTTTTCATGATCATCTGGTATGCAGAGATGCAGCACAAATTGAATTCATCCTGATCAGCAACACACTGGGGCAGCAATTGCTTTTTGTGGAAGAACCCGAAAACAGAATCGACACCCGATCCCTGCAACCGGGGATCTACTTTATCACCGTCATGGAAAAAGATGGAAATGTAACGGTGCAAAAAACACTGAAAACAAATTAAGTCTTTCTGCATGCTATCCAACCTGGTGCATGAAAGTAAACCAATCTGCCCTGACAATCATTGCTGGCAGAAAGGCGGATGATTTTCGGGACAGATGGAACGCGGATAGCGCGGATGCTTTCAACAGTCGCGGATGTTCACGGATTTTTATCCGGGAAAATCATCGTTAGCAGCGTTCCAATACGATGTCCACTCTAAAAAGTCAATTATCCACAGATTACAGTAGACAGATTTATACAGATGCTAAATTCTGATAATCAGTAGGTTTAAAAACAGGAAATAAACACAGATTTGCAAAAAACAAGTTTTCGGAGTGGACTTATACTATTGTGGGTAAATAAAAAACAAATTCATGATTACAAATGATCGTGCCATTATGCAAAAAATGTAAGAATATTTTTACTATATTGCACACACTTTTGGAAGAGCACGAAGCATTGTAAAAGATGAACAAAAGAATAGAAGCACGCAATCATTCATCTCAAAAAAACAGACCATGCAAAACTACATCAATCAACTTACCGATGATATACTCGAGGCATGCCGGGTAGCAGAGATTCAGGATCAATTGAACAACCACGACGATGATGACGAAGGCGAAGCGGCAATACAATCTGCAGAAAACTTTGTTTATGGAGATACAGAACCCTTGTCGTCGATAACAGGTATCGACCCCATTGTGCTTCCTCCACCCGAAAGACTAACACAAGAGCAAAAAGCCCAGCTGGCAGGAGTATTGGAAAAACTGTTGATAATCAAAAAGTTCCTTCCCGAATTCCCCCATCAATTGCCCATGCACAGAAGGTACCAGTTTTTGCGCGAGATGTGGAGCGAAGAATTTGCACCTCCCATCGTTGGTCATGTACATGTACAGTTTTGCCAATACATACCCGAAGAGTGCCCTTTCCCGGAATATTGCGATCAGTGCGGTGAGTTTGATGACAACATCGTAGAAATCCATTCCCCTTTTGACGAAGATGATTTTGACGATGATTTCGATCCCAACAGTTTTTTTGATGCCCCTAAACCTTTTTAAACCAACATACTGCCCATAAAGATCCTTCACCGTTAGGGTTGTTTGTAATTCATCAGCAGGCAAAACATCTTATCAGGTTAAAGATTGGATGGCGGGGTATATGGGAAGGGTTCATTTCTCAGGAAAAAGACTATCCTTCAAGAAAAACACTGTTTATTGCACCCCGGCATAAAGAAAGAAGCAAACAACCCATTGCCATTTATCGCCCTGGTATTTATCAGCAAAGCAAACCCTTTGATTTTGATCCTTTCCGGCATGATTGGCTTTGAGAGGCAGAGATCGCCCATCAATTCATTTTTCCTCAGTTCCTTCATCATTCAATAGTAAACAAGCAAAAATATATCCACCCCTGCGTTTCATTCTCCATTCACCGGAATCCATCGAACAAGAAATCATAAAACTTTTTTTTGGGAAAAATAAATACCGGAACAATGAAATTTTTTCCTAACTTGCACATTGAAAAGGAAAAAGCATCAGGAATGGAATCAAAACAGATCAAAATCATATGTTAAATGTTTCACAAATAATTCACACGACCGATCTTGTCGTAAGCATATTTTATGTTTGTGGGAAGAACAAAATGGAAGAGAGAGATGCTAATAACAGACCAATAAAAAATATTTATCTAATCAATAAAAGTAATTTGAATGAGGATATATTTAAAAACCAGCAGAAACACAGAAAAAATACCATTTAATTATCAGAGTTTCCTTACTGGAAGTTTGCACAAATGGATTGGAAAAAACAGTTTACATGATGATATTTCGCTGTATTCATTTTCATGGTTTAGTGGGGAGAAATTGATAAACAAGGGATTGTTTTTTCCTGAAGGAGCAAAATTTTTTATAAGCACTCCTGATCATGAATTAATTAAAAAAATCATTGAGGGTATAAAAAAAACACCTGATATGGCTTTTGGCATGAAGGTTCAGGAAATAATTATGCAACCAGACCCTGAATTTGGAAATTCACGCATATTTCATCCTGCAAGTCCAATCCTGGTCAAAAGAATCAAAGATAACAATACAATCCACTATACATATGAAAACAAGGAGAGTAATAATTATTTGACCGAAACCTTAAAGAATAAACTTAAAAAAGCAGGAAAAGATAACGAAAACATCAAAGTAGAATTCAGTGATGATTACCGGAATAAGAAGATAAAGACTATTTATTACAACAAAATCGGCAACAAAGTAAACATGAGCGCTGTGAAAATTACCGGTACACCCGAACAATTAGCCTTTGCCTGGAATGTTGGAGTAGGAAATTCAACGGGAATTGGTTTTGGAGCGTTGAAATAAAAAACAATCAGATATGCAACTACACATCGTAAAATACACAGGACCTTTTGGTTTTATTAAGCCATGGACAGCAGTAAGAGACGAAGAGGTATATAGTCAACAGT
>CAYPFV010000047.1:0-19263 GCA_964410015.1 uncultured Bacteroidales bacterium | reverse complement strand
TTTCTGCCTTTTATCCCTTTCCTGACTGTCATCCCTGCCACACCTGTCATCCCGACGAAAGGAGGGATCCCTCAGGTCTGAACAATATGTCTTTCGATTGGTAAAAAAAAGAAATTAAGGCAGATACTTGAGCTATTGAGCGTAAGGACAAGGAACGAAAGATTAGTATTGATTATCAGTGATTTATAAATCAAAATTTGTAATTTTGGGTGACCCAATGCCCAAAACAGGAGAATATGCATTACCTCTTAATATTTTTTATTCCCTTTTAGAAATTAAAATCAGGATTGCACATATCTGAAATAAAAAAAGCAGAGAAATATTATTCTCTGCTTTTTTATTTTTTAACTACCTGAAAAAAGACTACTCTGCCACTGCACAGGCCAGAGAACATTTTCATCATAATGTTTTTTCTTTTATATTTTTACAGTCTTTATTTTATTTATGCTCTTCGCGCATCAGGTCTAAAATAGTTTTTACAGGATTGAAAGTGATCAGGGGAACTTCAACAAAAACGGTAATCCAATTTGCCATAGCGCCATTCCATAGCCCAGGTAATTCCTGTGCTTTAAGTTCTTTTCCATCCTTGCTCTTGTAACTGATAAATCCGGTTTTTTTATCTACATAGCGGGTAAGATCAAATTTTTCACCTTTGTAATTTTTAATGCCACAAACCAGGTCTACCGGGTTAAAATGAGTTGATTGCTGAAAGATTCTTTCCTGTTCAGGATCATTGTGATCAACCTGCGAAGATTCAACAATCTGCAATGAGCGTGCACCTGTTTGTGTATCTTCAATCCAGAAAGGGCCACCGCCGGGTTCGCCTACGTTTTCTACCATGCCGCAAACTCTGATAGGACGGTTGAGCAAACCGGAGAGCAAATTTTTATTTTCATGGTGTTTTTCGGGCAATTGATCGGGGTGAACAAAAAGCTGCTCTTTAGCAAATTTTTTAAGTTCTTCGTAATCATCATCAGTCATTGTATCATTTTCCAATGCATGTAATGCTTCAAATATTTTTTTCTGCAAACGAACCATCAATCCACCAAGAGCTTTTTTATATAAAACAGTTTCATCTTTTAAACGGTCAGGAATTACATTATCAATGTTTTTCACAAAAAGTATGTCAGCATCTAGATCGTTAAGGTTTTGGATCAAAGCACCATGTCCTCCGGGGCGAAACAAAACCGACCCGTCACTTTCACGAAATGGATTATTGTTCAGGTCAACAGCCATGGTATCCGTAGAGGGTTTTTGGGCAGAAAAATCTACCTGAATATTTACTCCATGTTCCTCTTCATATTTTCCAAGTACATCGCCCAGATGATTAATGAATCTTCCCCTGTGCCCGGGAGATACCGTAAAATGAAGATAAACATTATTGCCCTTACACTTACCATATAGAATTCCTTCAACCAGGTGCTCTTCCATAGCGGTGCGTGTATATCCATCGTAGCGGTGAAACTTAAGCAACCCTTTTGGCAGGGAGGCATAACCCAACCCTTTGTCGTTGAGCAAATAATCCAGTAATGTGATCAAATCCTTGTTATTGTATGCATGCAATGCGTCAATTCCATTTTCCAACATTACATCTTTCAGAGAATCCCAGAAGGCAAAAGACCTTAATTGATCAAAAAAAGATTTTGCCTGTTTTTCATTTTCAAAGAGGTCATCGACAGAAATACCCGCATCCAGTTTTCCTTTCCATCCAAACAGGTCTTTAAACATGCGCGTAGCAGCTCCGCTGGCCGGTACAAATTTTAATACTTGTTTTTCAGAAACAGATGCATCATAAAAATCAACCAATTGCTGTAACTCATTCCAATCAGTTTTCAATATTCCATCATCTATAATCGCAGGATTTATTAATTTCACAAAAGGAAAGCCTTTTCTGAAGTTCTCTATTTGTTGCTGTGCTTGTTCTGCAGAAATTCCCTTTTCTGAGAATTGCTTCAGGTCTTTTTCTTCAAACATACGGATTGTTTTTGGTTAAACACATTAATTTTTAGATATTGGTAATCAATTCAAATCAGATTATCCATGAAAATTGTCAGTTTTTCGATCATTCAAACATATCTTCGTCTCTTACAAGCATAAGAATAGCACCATGTGGAACAATAAAATACTTTTCTTTGTTAAATTCGATTTCGTGGGCACTGTCTTGCAAAAAAACAGCTAAATCACCCTCTGATGCCTGTAAGGGAAAATATTTCAGATTGTCTCGTGTATCTTTCCAGGGTTCATCAGACTCAACAGGTGCCGGTATAGGATAACCTGGACCCGCTTTTACCACATAACCACTTTGTATCTTACGTTTTTCCTCCACACCCGGAGGAAGATATAAACCTGTTTTGGTTCTTTGCGATGAAGTTTTGGGTTTGATTAGTACCCTGTCTCCCACCAGAATAAATTTCTCAAGGTTTTCTGCATCTATTTTCAATAACATGCTCATTTTTTTAGTCTACTATTTTATCATTTATTGCAATCTTAAGCAAAACTAAACAGATTTGACGACAGTATACCTTTCTAAATAAATTGTTATTATTCCTTAACATTCAGTAATAAACAATCTTACCCGTGCACTTCCTTTTTAATACGTGATTATAAAACAATACATCCTATTGCCTTGTTTACATGGCATAAACCCATAAAACAGAATAATATTCAGACAAGTAAAACACATAAATACAGAATGATATGAATAAAAAACTTTTATTGATCAGCAATTCTACTAACCAGGGAGAGGAATATCTGGCATACACAAAAAAACACATATCCGATTTTTTAGGAAATGAAGTGAAAACTTTGGCTTTTATCCCCTATGCTGCTGTTAGCATGTCGTATGTTGAATATTTTAATAAAGTGAATGAAGTTTTTTCAAAAATGGGATATGAAGTGAACTCAACAGAAGATATTCAGGGCGCAACAAAAGTGTTGGAAGCAGCTGATGCTATTGTGGTAGGTGGCGGAAATACCTTCCACCTTATTCATTTTATGCACGAAAAAGGGATTATGGACATCATTAAAAAGAAAGTAGAAAACGGAACACCTTACATTGGATGGAGTGCAGGAAGCAATGTTGCCTGTCCGTCAATAAAAACAACCAATGATATGCCGATCATACAACCTGCAAGTTTTCAAGGACTCTCACTTGTGCCTTTCCAAATCAATCCCCATTACACTGATGGGCGCATACCCAACCACAATGGAGAATCGAGAGAAGACAGAATAAAAGAATTTTTGGAAATTAATCCGGATTACCCTGTAGTAGGACTTAAAGAAGGAACAATGCTCTGGATAGAAGGAAATAGTATAAAACTCATCGGAAATAAAACTCTCAAAATTTTTAGAAAAGATTTGCCTACACTTGAGTATGACAACAATTCTTCCATTGATTTTATCATGAAGTAAAATTATTTATAACCAATCCACTTATTCCTGGTTTAACAAATTCCTGTTTTTAACAAAATTAACCATCATCTGTCTTCCTGGTAGTACTCTGTAATCAGTAACTTATTTTTTGCATAAATTAAACGAGTTTCTTGCCCGAATCTAGTACTTTTGCTGCCAGTATTTTATCAGCGTGGTCGACATGCCCATATCTCTTTTCAGAACAAAAAATGCAAAAAAAATAATAAATCCAACTTTTTTAAATATTTGTTTGTATATAACAATAAATTAAATCAACCTCTTTCGATGAGAACTTTCAGTATTTTAGCAATTTCCGGACTGCTGCTACTTACATTTTCAGCATGTAAAAACAACTACTACACCCCAATAAACGTAAAAAACGTAAAGGAAATGCCTGTAGGACATTCTCAGCAGGGATTTTATTATAACTTACCACAAACCGTTGTTGCCGTTGATATCATAGTGGTAAAGAAACAGCAGATTCCAGGTCCTTTTCGTGATTATGCTTCGAAGTATCTGGGTTTGGAAGATGTTATCCGGGAAAATTCTGTTCAATACCAAATCGAATCGGCAGATATTACCACCTATGCCCAACCCGATCCAGACCAGTTCTATTTTGTGCAATACGATAAAGAATACTCCGGAAACCTGCCTTTCTCCATGCAATTCAACAATGCAGGCATCATTACGGGAGTAAACACACAACAAGATGTAAATCTTGACACACCAAAAGAAATTCAATTACAAACTGAAAACCAATTCGGGTCTGAGATCACTTTCAATCATTTTCTTGACAAAAATCTACAGGAAAAAGTTGATACCATCATCGAAAGAATTCAAAGAGATACCCTCACTATTGAAAGAAAAAAACTCAGGAGAACATGGGTGGAAAAATCATCAGAGGTTCGTGCTAAAGAAATTGCCGAATATATTATTGATGTGCGCAGGAAAAAGTACGATCTGATCTATGGATTTGCTGAAATTACCTATTCGAAAGAAACCATTCAGTATATGGTGGAGCAACTGGAAAAAGAAGAGGAAGATTATCTTGAACTCTTTACTGGCGTTACCCTTTATGAAGAGATGAAAGTGAAAAGAAGTTATTTGCCCACCCTCAACAATATCGGAAAACCTGTTGATCTTTTCCATTTTTCAAATTCGACAGGAGTTCATGAAAACAGCGTGCCACTTTCATCTCCCGTCACGCTTGTAGCAGAAGCAGATAGCGCTACCCGGCAAATGAATCTTTTCACCTTCCAACCACCATCCGGAGACGATGAAACAATGAACAGAGGTTTTTTTTACCGAATCCCTGAGCATGCGCACCTAAGCATCCTAAAAGATGAAACTCCCATTGCAGAAGCACGTGTTTTGGTCAACCAACTGGGCACCATTACCAGTTTACCTCCCGAAAACTATGAGATTGAATTTTATCCATCTACAGGTTCAGTTAAATCAGTGAAAAAAATCTCCACAACAGAACAGGATTAAACATTACCCTTGCAAATCAATGATTAAAAAAGAAAACTCTCATAGAATAATTTTTTGAAAAATGCGCGGCGATGAGAATTAACAGATTCAGGAGATCGAATAACTGACAAAAAAACATAAGTCTGCTCCGAAAAGTCATTTTTAATTCATTAGTGAAAATATTAAATTCTTATTATTTTGGTAATCAACGATATAAATTAGTGTCAATTTGTGTAATTTGTGAATAATAAACTTTTCAGAGTGGAATCAAACAATGAATGTGTTAAAAATATGGATTTCCCCTCAAAAAATAAAGAAAAACAAGAATGAGATAATTATTTTGCAAACCATAAAAAAATAAGCATATGAAGCATGTTATTCTAACTGGTCACAGCAAAGGACTGGGAAAAGGAATGGCCTTGTCATTATTATCTGACAATATACATCTTCACGGAGTTTCGAGGACTGATGATGATGAACTTATGAAACTCGGGAAAGCCACTGCTGCCGGGTATGACTTTTATTCCTGCGATCTGTCTAAAACAGATACAATACCCATGGTGATGGAGCGGATTTTTAAAAACATAAATTCTGAAAATACCCAGGGAATATATCTTGTTAACAATGCAGGATTGATAACCCCGATTGGCCGGATCGAAACGCTTGATCCGGCGGAAATCGATAAACACATGAGGGTTAATCTTATGGCACCCATCTATCTGACAAGGGAATTCATAAAACAAACCCAAAATATGAACATCGAAAAGCGTGTTATGAACATATCTTCAGGTGCTGCTCAAAACCCTTATCATGGATGGAGTACCTATTGCACCGGAAAAGCAGGGATGGATATGTTTACGCGCACCGTAGCGATTGAACAAAAAGACCATGAATATCCGGTAAAGCTTATGGCCATTGCCCCGGGTATTATTGATACGGGTATGCAAACCACGATCAGATCTACTACTGACGAACAATTTGTGTTGCGTACTAAATTTGTTGAACTAAAAGAGAAAGGGCAGCTTATAGACCCGGGGGTTGCAGGTAAAAAATTGTGTGAAATACTGCTGGGTGAAAATTTCAGAAATGGGGAAATTATAGATATAAGAGACATGTATAATTAATTATATCTAAAGATGCTTGTCTGCAACTCTTGAAGTGTAGCGAGATAGTAATAATCAGGACTCTTAGTGAAAGCAGACCAGGAAAACCCATTTTTAGCACAGTTAACCAACCGTAAAAAGTATTGTTAAGATGGAAAATGTAGATATTCAGGAATTTGCGAGCAAAGTAAAAGTACGCAATCTTCATATTTCTGACTTTGATGATCTGATAAGAATGCAAAAGATTTGTTTCCCGTCTATGGAAACATGGTCGTATGAGAATATTGAAAATCAGTTACGTATCTTTCCTGATGGTCAAATTGTTATTGAAATTGACGGAACCCTGGTAGCCAGTTCATCCAGTTTGATCATTGACAGTGGAGAACTTGATCTGGATCAGAAGTGGGACGAGATATGCGATAATGGCAATATAAGCACACACGACCCTGATGGAGACACCCTCTATGGCATGGAAATTATGGTGCATCCCGATTACAGGGGCATGAAACTGGCAACCCGCCTTTACGAAGCACGTAAAGAACTGGCACGCGAACGCAACCTGATGCGTATTGTGATTGGTGGTAGACTACCAGGATATAAAAATTACCGTGATAAACTCACTATTAATCAGTATGTTGACAGGGTAACCAGCAAAGCTATTTTCGATCCGGTGCTTACACCCCAACTCTCCAATGGATTCTCACTTAAAAAAGTTATCAGGGAATATCTCGATGAAGACCAGGAATCAGGAGGATTTGCTACCTACCTGGAATGGACTAATTTTGATTACCAACAAGAAAAAGACAGAAAATTCCTGGCTTCACTTCCAGTACGAATATGTGTAGTACAATACCAGATGCGCCCCATCAGAAGTTTTGATGATTTTGCCGTACAAAGCGAATACTTTGTTGATGTAGCTTCGGGATACAAAAGTGATTTTATTGTGTTCCCTGAAATATTTACCCTTCAGCTCTTATCATTATTCCCTAAAGAAAACCCGGGAACGGCAGCACGAAAAATTGGTGAATTTACAGAACAATATCTCGAATTATTCAGTGATCTGGCCATCAAATACAACATCAATATTGTGGCAGGATCGCATTTTACACCCGAAAATGATAAATTATACAACATTGCCTATCTTTTTAAACGAAACGGAGAAATTGGAAAGCAATACAAACTGCACATTACTCCCAATGAAAAAAAATGGTGGGGTGTTGAACCTGGAAATGCAATAGAAGTTTTTGATACCGATAAAGGTAAAATTGCTATACAAATCTGCTACGATATTGAATTTCCTGAAGTGGCAAGGATTGCTGTGGAAAGAGGTGCCCGGCTGATTTTTGTCCCTTTCTGCACCGACGACCGCCAGGGATACCTCAGAGTGCGATATTGTGCACAGGCACGATGCGTCGAAAACCAAATCTTTGTTGCTATAGCAGGCACTGTTGGCAACCTCCCTCAAGTTGACAATATGGATATCCAATATGCTCAGTCAGGAATCTTTACACCTTCCGATTTCTCTTTTGCCCGCGATGCCATTGCCGCTGAATGCACACCCAACGTGGAAACCGTAATTATCAACGATATTGACCTCGAACTGCTGAAAAGACACAGAAACCGCGGTACTGTTACCAACTGGAACGACAGAAGAACCGATATCTATAAAGTGCAGGCTATGGATTTTGATCCTGACCAATACGACCCATCAGATCCTTACTAACATGCAATTAGCTGATCTCTAACCAATTCATTTGATACAACTTATTCAGATCAGATTCAAATTAAAAGTGCTATAGTTTCAGATTACAACCAAATCTGATAATCCACCCACCTTACACTTTCCCTCCGCAAAAATTATTCTCTCCCACATAGGTTAAATCATGCAAAAGAAGAATTTATTAAAGAAAAATTTCTTAATTTTATGTAGACTAAATAAAAATAACAAAACACTGTAAAATTAAATTCATCATTTATGAACATAAACTAAATCAATGTTTTAAAACAATAAACAAACCTTTGGGTGCCAAACTTACAACCACACAAATGCAGGATTATTATCTTAACTAAAATAATATCCTGATCTTCAATCCAACAAATTATTCAACTTTTTGACCACGAAAGAATTTTTTCTTCATTAATATCGAATTTCAATCTTTCACATAAAAATTTTGTTCAAAATAAACGCTGTGCACAAAAGCAAAGAGTGATTAAGGAAATAAAACGGATATGTTAGAAAATAAAAGCGATTGCTAATATTGAAGAAACCCCTTTCCATTCTTTTTTTCTTAATGTGGTAAATGAAGAGAAAACAGACGAGGTCGATAAAAACTAATAAAAATGCAACAAAAAAGAATAGAGAAATTAGAGAATTCAATCCTTAATTGGATGGCAAAAAATGGCATAACACTACTTCGAATAAGCATAGGGATTATATTTCTATGGTTTGGTTTTCAGAAATTTTTCCCTGGAATTAGTTCTGCCGAGGATATTGCTACACGAACCATTGATGTTATTTCTATGGGGATTGTAAAATCTCCTTTTTCCATGCCTATATTGGCTACCTGGGAAACACTTATTGGTCTTGGATTTTTGACGGGTAAGTTCATGAGAGTCACTTTCATACTCATGTTTTTACAAATGGCAGGTACACTTTTCCCGTTGCTTGTGTTCCCACAGGAAACTTTTCATTTACCTCCTCTTGTGCCCAGTTTGGAAGGTCAGTATATACTGAAAAATATCATTATTATAACTGGTGCAATGGTAATTTTGGCCTATTCAAAAGGAAAGATCATAAGCAATGAAAAGAAATGATGGAGGAAACAGTTTTTTATCAGGGCAGATTTTTAAGAAAACTACGCTGATAAAAACGAAACCAATCGTTGTCATTTGTTAAGTCAGCAATATATAACTTAGGATCAACAGTTGGGTTGCGTTTAGGGAAATCCTTAGCGGCAAGCATCCCCGATTTTTCCTGAAGAACTCTTAACTCTCTGGCATCAAGACGCATTTCTTTTAAAAGCTTCAGCATTTGAAAGGCTTTCTCATGTGCTTCTTTTTCTGAATAATAAGCAACAAGTTGTTTTACCAAAGAACTATTGGATGAGGAAGTGGCAAAATCAAAAAGCGACTCATGACTGACATGATATTCTGCCAGTAAATTTTCATGATAAAATTGGGTCGCTTTTTCATATTTCAGGAAAAACGCATCAAATCCTTCTTTTGCTCCTTTGAAATAGGCTCTTTGTACATCATTCATTAATTTTTGATAATCGGCCAGTATTTCGATATGGAATAGTGATCTGATTTCAGAATCCATATCCCATTGACAATGATTGCTTTGATTGTTAAGTATAACCAATTCGTTATAACTGTCTTTGGCCCTGATATAATCACCATTTTTTACATAATCTTTTACTGTAGCGAGTATGTTTTCAGACTTTTGACGGTTCAAATTACATTCTTCGTCATCAATAAGTTGGGTAAGGTTTAAAACTCTCCGGTATATCAAAGAATCATTGTTCAATCCATAATACAATGTATTTTCAATCACATCTTTTAATATTTTTCGTGCTGGCTCAATGGCACCACTCCATGCTTTCAGATGTCCTTCCGAAAGGTCATCTCTTATTTTTTCCCTGATCTTTTTAATTTTTTCCTCGTCGTGTTCCTTTGAAGTTGCCAGACGTGAGATATCAAACTGCATCAATACATTTTGTGGTGATTCTAAACTTTGTGCAAGTAATTTCTTTTTTTCAGGTAAATCCACATCGCAAATCAGTGACGGATATTTTTCACACAAAGCAATGGCGTCATCTATGCTTTTCAGAGCAGTGGCAAAATCTTTACGATCGGAAAAAAAATCCACATTCTCAAGGTAACCATTTACCACCTTTTGCAAAAGGTCGTACAAACCAGAAATATCATCTATGTATCTGTCATGCTTACCAGCATAATCCATGGCATTTTCGGCATATTCAACAGAAAAAGAGTAATTCCCTGATTGTAAAGCCCTTTCTGCTACCGAGAGGTAAGATTGATACATTCCGTAATGTGCCATTGATAAAAAGTCGAACAGTGAAGAGGGACATGACCAGATAAATGATTCTGAACAAAAGTCATTCAGCCGTATCAAAAGTTTTGTAGCATCCAGAAAACGTTCGTCTTCCATCAACTTTATTGATTTTTCTGTTTGGTGGTCATAAATTTCAGAAAGCACCACCTGGGCGGAATCTTTCCATATGCTGGGCACGCCAAAATCCTGAGAGAAATATTCCATTCTCTTCAACGCCATTTCAGCATTATCATCTTTTAAATCATAACGAACAAGCGCTGCCCGTGCTGGTATATGCATAGCATTATAGGTTAAAGCTCTTTCAAAAAACAATCGTGCACTGTCTTGTTTTTCTTTGCGGGCAAAACGAATTCCCTGATGATAAAACAAACTGTCAATTTTCGACAGTGAATAATTAAACTCTTCACGTAAGTGGAACAAAACAAAGGCAATGTTCTCTAACTCATTTTGAACAGAAAGAGGGTCTTCTCCTGCTTGTTCAATTAAAAAAGAAAGAGATGATGATTTTATATCTGCCAGTAATTGTTCTGCATCACACAATATAAATTCCTGCAAGATAAGGGTCTCCGGGTTTTCAACATCAAGCGGAGATATCATGCGCCTGATAGTGCTAACCTTCTCAGGAGCAGCGTAATATACTGACAAAGATTCGTTGAGCAATGAAACCTTTTCGGCATATTCAACAGGATAGTAAAATTCTGCCTGTTTGATCACCCAATCAACACTGTCATTTCGTGAAGCTTTATCTATCAGAAAAGATAAACTGATGGGAGCAGTAGCCTCCTTCCATTGGATATCCTCAACAATTTCTTTTTTTATCAGCGTGCCATCTTTATCTGTAACATCGATATAAAGTCGAAGAAAACCAGGCATTAGCCAGGAAGACAGATCAAAATCGCGATATTGACGGGTACCTGAAATGGCAGGATTATTTATTGTTATATCCAAAAAAACAGAATCTTCCATAAACCTTTTTTCAACGGAAACATGGGCAGAGAATTTATAATTTATGTAAACTCTCAGCTTTTGATTTCCCTCGGCAAGTATTTGCAAAAGATCATTTGATATTTGCTCCGAACCACTGTTTTGCCCGGGAAGAAAAGAAAATTCTTTCTCATATTCAAGAATAGTTTGTTCTTTGTAATCAGGCGGAGGTTGTTGGGTTAAAACAGCTGAAGGCAAAAACAGCAAGAAGAAAATCAGGAACAGAAAATAAAAAAAAATATCTTGAAAAATAAAAAACCTGGGCATATTGCAGTGAAAGTAAAAATAAAGCGGCAAAGATATGCTTTTATTAGAAAAAAATTATTTCAGAAATATGAATCATAAGAAGACAAAATGAAAGATAATTACTCCCACAATAATCGTTTTATTAATCTCAACTTATGGGTATATTTTTTATTGTATTGGTCAAAAATTCCATGATGGTCAAGGCGGTTGATCCTTACATATCTGAAAGCATGAATTACATTTTCGCTGTTTAACAAAATTCCTACATGTACAATCTCGCCTTCTTCATTATCAAAAAATACCAGGTCGCCTGGCAAGCTTTCTTCCAGAAAACTGATATGCTGACCTTTTAGGGCTTGCGCTTCTGCATTGTGAGGCAATGCCATGCCCGCCAATTTATAAATGATTTGCACAAATCCGGAGCAATCAATCCCGAGAGGTGTTTTTCCACCCCATAAGTAGGGCGAATTTTCAAACAAAAAAGCGTGTTTGACTATGTCATCTGATTGGATACCTTCTTTGCCCACAGTATTCCCATGAAAAAGATATTTGTCACCCAACAGATCAAACTCTTTATTTTCATTGGAGAACAAATGACTTCCAAAAGGGATCAGAAAACCCGATCTGCGGGTTTTATTCTCCAGTAGCTGAACAAGATCGGCACTGTAAAATAAAGGTTTACCTGTTAGTTGCTCATACTCTTCATCATTCAATGTTCGTAGCATGTCTTCATGTAACCAGCCTAACTGGTTATCCTGCAAGTCTGACACTAACAACCAATGATTGCGATTATCCAGCACTTTTACACATTCGCCAAAAAGTAACTGAGAAACCAAATCAGTGGACTTGCCCGGAGTGTTATAAACAGGCACAACACTCATCAAATTAACAGCAGCATTCATAGCGGAGTTTTTTTTTGTAAATTTATGGATAATTTAATAAAGAACTTCATCGATGACCAGTAAAATAAAACGAAAACCATCTGCAGAGGAAAGCAGGCATGCATTTTGGTAACCGGCGATAAAAAAACAAACATAACCAGGATGGTAACGTTTTGCTATAAAAAAAATGACACTTCAGCAAAAACAACAATCATATTCATAGAAAGAAAGAACAGATGAACCGAGCCAGGGCAAAAGTTTTGACACACACGCGGATGATTAAAATCCGCGCTATGTAAAACATGCAGTCAGATTTTTGACGAGATTCATCTGACCGACTTAATCAAATTATAAACCGATGAACAAACTCATTTCATGGTTTCTGGAAAATTTTTCGAATATGGTAAGGTTCATGCTTTTTGTTCTGAGCATTTTCCTTATCGTATTGCTATTTCCGAGAGAGACCGGTTTTTACCAGGAATTTTCACAAGCCCGCCCGTGGATGTATGAAGATCTTATAGCACCCTTTGATTTTGCTATTCAGAAGAGTCAGGAAGAGATTGATCGGGAAAGACAGGAGATCATTGAGGATTTTACCCCTTTTTATAAAAAAGATCAGGGTGTTTACGAAACCCAGTTTCAGCAACTGATTCAGAATTTTGAGATCAGGTGGAGAGATCGTTTTTCAGGCACAACAGCTTATGCACCCCTGAAAGATGAGGCCAAAAATGCCACCATAGCGCTGTTTGATTCCATTTACGAAAAAGGTATCATCTTTTTGGAAGGAGAAACAACCCGCAGTGCTGCGCCAGAAGAAATTTTACTGAGAGATGGTAGCGTTGCCCAAAACAGAGACGTGGAAGACTTTTTCACCATCCATCAGGCTTTTGAAGCTGCAGAAAAAAATGTTTCTGATTTAAATTTTCCTTCAGAAGTAAAATCGGTTATACAATATGCTTTGGAAAGTTCGCTTACACACTCTGTTGTAGAAGATGAAGAAACCAATTCGATGGCTTTGGAGTCGGCCTTAAACAGAATCTCCCGTACACGCGGATTTGTGCAGCAAGGGGAAAAAATCATTTCGCAGGGCGAACTCATAACTGCAGAAAAAATGCGCATTCTTGAATCTTTCCGTGCCGAATATGGCCGCCAACTGGGCAGTACATCTCAAAGCAATTTTATTTTCTGGGGACAATTCCTGCTGGTATCCATATCCATTCTGGTGTTGAGTTTGTTTTTAAAAGAATTCAGAAAAGAAGTCTTCAACAACACCCGTAAACTTGTAGTCATACTGCTTACCATTTACCTGATGGTATTTCTTACCAGTCAGGTTGTTAAGTACGATCTCGATCTGTTGTATTTGCTCCCTGTTTGTATTGTTCCTATCATTATCAGAAGTTTTTTTGATAATCGGTTAGCATTATATGTGCACATTACTTGTATTATTTTGATCGGATTTCTGGTTCCACGTAGCTTCGAGTTTGTATTTATACAGTTTATTGCAGGTATCATAGCCATATTATCCATGGCAAGCTTACGCAGACGCGAACAGCTTTTCTTTACTGTTTCCCTGATTTTTCTTACCTATTCGGCTGTTTATACCGGTTTACTTCTGGCACAAACCGGTTCCCTTAAAAACATTGAACCTATTCAGTATTTGTATTTTTTAGGAGGTTCTACCCTTACCTTGCTGTCTTATCCGCTTATCTATGTCTTCGAACGCACCTCGGGGTTGGCCACCGATTTTTCTTTGCTCGAACTTTCCGATACCAACAATAAACTGCTCAGAGAACTTAACCTTACCGCTCCTGGCACCTTTCAGCATTCATTGCAGGTTGCTAATATGGCCGAAGAGGCAATAAATACCATCGGTGGCAATAGTTTGCTCATAAGAACAGGTGCCATGTATCACGATATTGGCAAAATGGATCAACCCCAGTTTTTTACAGAAAACCAAAATGCAGGCATCAATCCTCACGATGATATTTCTTATGCCGAAAGTGCTGAGATCATCATCGGACATGTGATTAAAGGCATTGAAAAAGCAAGAAAGCACAACTTACCCGAATACCTGATAGATTTTATAAGAACTCACCACGGAACAACCACCACACGGTATTTTTATGTTATGGAACAAAAAGATAATCCTGGAAAAGAAATTAACAAGGAAGTATTTACCTATAAAGGTCCAAAACCTTTTAGCAAAGAAACGGCTGTTTTGATGATGGCCGATTCGGTAGAAGCCGCATCAAGAAGCTTGAAAAAACCCGATGAAAAATCAATATCAGAATTGATAGACAACATTATAGATACACAAATTGAGGAAAACCAGTTCGATAATGCCGATATTACCTTTAAAGATATAACCACGATAAAAAAAGTGTTTAAAAACAGAATGATGCATATTTTTCATGTCAGGGTTGCTTATCCGGTATTAAACTGACGAATATAAAAAAAATCATCAACCATCAGATTTCTGCTTAAAAAACAAACAATTGACTTTGAAATGATTTTTTAGAAGAAAACAATGTTACCCTGAATACCCCAAAAAAGTTTTTGTAATAAAACCGGAAATAAAACAAAAATCAGAGGTAAAGGGTAAAAAATATTTTCAGGTATCTGATTTATCAGCTACCTGATACAGATAATCAGATGCATCAGGCCCCAGATTGAAAAGCAAATCTATAATGCTAAGGTTTTGCTGAAAACCAAACCGGTCGGAAAAAACCTGGTAATATGGTGGAAATGTCAATTCCGGTAAATGTTTTCTGTCTTTGGTTTTAGGACTGATAGCAAATCGCAGATCCAGGTACTCCCCGGTATTTTGTACAAAATGATCTGAATATTCTGGTTTAATTTTCACATCCATTTCCCTGAGCAACCAATGAAGAACGTTCTTATTCATTGCCGAAAGGTGCTTAGGATGAGGATTCAGAAAACAATCTGCCACAAGATCGGAATAGTAAATAAAAAAAGGTGCATTGCTGTATGCAGAAGTGATACAAGCCCAATGATTTTTCTGCCATCCTCCATGATGGCTTATCTCTGTATCGCGTGTCTGAGTTCGGTTCCCATAAGGTTTGGAAACTGGTACTGTAAGATCTGCAAGCCCATTGCCCGTAAGTATACGGCAACGGTTTCGCCAGGTTTGCTTCGGATAAGTCTCGTATTCATCAATCACAACAAATTGGGCTTTCATCAAATAGACAAAATACTCCAGGGGTGGGAACCAGGAGGTTGACAAAAGAATCTTATTCATTTTATTCATTCTGCTCATGTATGACCGCCTTTAGCGTTGATTGATCATTCAGGTTTCTCCTACAGGCCGCAACAAACGATCCCAGCGTATTTTTCCACTCAGTTTGGCCATCTTATTGACCGAAAGCACAATAGCAGAAATTCTTCCCAAAATATGGTTTTCAGGTACAAAACCCCACATGCGCGAATCAGATGTATTATGCCGGTTATCTCCCAGCACAAAATAATAATCCATCTTAAATTCGTATTCTTTTACATACATACCATCCAAAAAAACTGAATCATTCCGGAAAATAAACTTCCTTCTTTCATGATGAAGCAAATGATATAAATACTTATCCGTCTTTTTACCATCCAGGTTTATTTTCATCCCTTTGTAAGGCACCACAACAGGTCCAAAATCATCTGCCGTCCATTTCTCAGACTTTTCTCCCATCACAATGGGTAATCCATCAGAACTATCTGCAAGATAAGGTTTTACTGTCTTTATTCCCTTAAACGACTTTATAGAATCAACTTTACTTTGAGTAAAAGGAAAAACAAACCGGTTTGTTTTTTTTATCCTGCCCCCTTCTCTGATTGCAAACAACCGAATCAGTGATTTTATCAGATCCGGGTCTTTGGCAAAAACTTCATAATTTCTTTGAACCGTAGCAGGTTCATCAAATTTTTTTCCATCAACATATAGCCTGGATTTGTGAATCTCTATTTGCTCGCCAGGTAAACCCACCAACCGGCTAATCTGCTTCGGCCGTTGGTCAATGGGTCGAAAATGCTGTACCGGAGTATTGAATAAAATCAAATCCTGATGTTGAAAATCTCTGTTTGACACAAAACGCCAATAAGGTAATTGTTTGATCAAGGCAATAGAATCGGTAGTAAAAAATGCATTAACTATAAATTGAGGTACAATTCTAAGTGGCATTCTTGCTCCATAATTGTATTTATTGACAAGCAAAATATCTCCTGCCAGCAGTGTTGCCTGCATACTGCTATTGGATATACTGGTGATATCATACACAAAAAAACGAAACAGAACCAATAAAACCAACGCTACCAAAAAGGCATTTATCCAGTCTTTCAGAGAAGAACTCCTATACCCCGGTCTTTTAGGGGCAGACTTTTTATTTTTAACGGACATGCAAGATAATTTTAAGGCAAAAATACAATTTTGATTTTATCTAAAAGGCAAAACAGCAAACCGGTTTCAGAAATAAAAGCCTGCGGATATTCGATAAAACAGATGATAATCGTAATTTTGTAAGCAGGATAAAAAATAAGGATTATGAAGATACTGAAAACCGAACAAATTCGCGAAGCTGATCAGGCAACCATGAAAAAAGAACCCATATTATCTATCGATTTAATGGAGCGAGCCTCGAAAGCCTTTTTTGATGCTTTTAAACGACTGATAAAAAAGCAGGAAAAGGTAATGGTTTTTTGTGGCATGGGCAATAATGGCGGCGATGGGCTAGCTGCAGCTCGCATGCTGGCATCCTCCGGTTATGATGTGGCGGTATATAAGATATGTCATTCCGAAAAATCCTCAGAAGATTTCAGCATCAATGAAAAAAGATATCTGAAATTGCGCAAGGCAAAGTTTACAGAAGTAAAAAGCAAAAATGATCTTCCTGCCTTTGAAGAAGGAACTACCTTAATCGATGCTATGTTTGGCAGTGGACTATCACGCCCGTTAGAAGGTTTTCCTGCGGAGGTGGTAAAGCATATCAACGAGGGAAAATCGAGGGTTGTGGCACTTGATATGCCCAGTGGTTTGATGGGTGAAGATAATACCCGTAACACACCAGAAACCATTGTAAAGGCCGATTATACCTTTACTTTTCAACTGCCCAAATTATCATTCCTGCTCCCGGAAAATGCTCATTTTGTGGGCAATTGGCAAGTAATTGATATTGGTCTGGATCAAGATTTTATACAACAAACAGATACTCCTTATCATTTTTTGCAGAAAGAAGATCTTCAGGATTCTTTTCGTTACCGCAATAAGTTTGATCATAAGAACACATATGGTCACGCACTTATCCTGGCAGGCAGCTATGGGAAAAGTGGTGCAGCAGTGTTGGCCTCAAAAGCAGCCCTGCAGGTTGGAGCAGGATTGGTAACGGTGCATCTGCCACGTGCTAACTATCTTGCCCAGCAAATCAGTTGCCCCGAGTGCATGGTATCGGTTGATGAAGATGAAGAGATTTTCACAGGAATCAAAGATATTTCGAAATATGCCGTTGTGGGTGCAGGTCCTGGTTTGGGTATGGAAAAACAAACCCAAAACGGATTAAAATTGTTGATACAGAACTCCGGACTTCCAGTGGTGCTGGATGCTGATGCCCTCAACATTCTTTCCGAAAACCCCACATGGTTATCTTTCTTACCCCCTGGCAGCATACTAACACCACATGTTGGAGAATTTAACCGCCTTGCCGGGAAAACCAACACTGGATGGGAAAGGATTCAAAAAGGAAAAGAGTTGGCTTTTCGATTCAGGTGCTACATTGTTTTAAAAGGGGCACACACTGCCATTATAACTCCCGATCAGCAAGTAGTATTTAATTCTACAGGTAATCCGGGTATGGCAACCGCTGGTGCCGGTGATGTGCTGACAGGAATGATCACAGGCATGTTAGCCCAGGGATATTCGCCATTCTACAGTGCTATGGCAGGGGTTTATCTTCATGGATTTGCCGGAGATATGGCAGCACGCCGAAAACCTCCGGAAAGCCTGGTGGCAGGCGATATTCTCCATTTCATCAGCAAAGCCATTCAGAAAACATTTTATTAAAGAGTAATACTTTATTATCTATTAAATAAAAACAAAATACAGAAATGAGTCAGTTTACAAAATGGATACTTGGTGGACTGGGATGGGCATTTGGCGGTCCTATTGGTGCTATTGTAGGGTTTTTACTAGGGTCTGCTTTCGACAGCATGAATGCAGGTGAGTTTGAATACCAAAAATTCAAAGACCCACGGATTGGAACACAATCCGGTGATTTCAGAATCAGTTTGCTGATCCTTTCGGCAGCTGTGATGAAAGCCGACAATAAACAGTTAAAATCAGAACTCGATTATATAAAGGCTTTTTTTATTCAAAACTTCGGAACTCAGGCAACACAACATTATATGCATGCTTTCAGAGACATACTCAAGCGCCCGATACCATTGCGGGATGTTTGCCTCCAAATACGCAACCATATGGATTTGCACAGCAGACTGCAATTGCTCCATTATTTGTTTGGAATTGCACTCGCCGACAGATACGCCCACGATTCGGAAATCAAAACTATACAGGATATATCCGATTGGATGGGTATCAACCGCCACGATTTCGAATCGATCCGAAACATGTTTATAAAAGATGCCTCAAGTGCTTATAAAATACTTGAAGTTGAGCCTAATGCCTCCGAAGAACAGATAAAAAAAGCATACCGGGCCATGGCACTAAAATACCATCCCGACCGGGTAAGCCACCTGGGCGAAGAATTCCAGCAAGCAGCAAAAGAAAAATTTCAGAAGGTGAACGAGGCCTACGAAACCGTGAGAAAGGAAAGAGGGTTTTAAAAGCATCATATGGTTATAAAAGTTCGAAACTACTGAAAAATCAACATATTTTGATGTACCGAGCCATGGTTGGATTAAAACACACACGAGGATGATGAAGATAAATGGAACGCAGATGACACAGATTGAGCGGATTTGCGCAGATTTTTTCTATCAGCAATTATCTGTAAAATCAGCGTCATCAGCGTTCTAATATTAATTGTGGAAAATTATAAACAGATGAACCGAGCCATGACAAAGTTTTTGACACACACGCGGA
>CAYPFV010000046.1:0-19287 GCA_964410015.1 uncultured Bacteroidales bacterium | reverse complement strand
GCCAGAATGCCGACTTCTCCGGTAAGATCAATGCAAAAGTAGAGGTGTCTGAATTGCTGAGTTTAAAAGCTACTTCACGTCTGAATGGTGAGATTGTAACTGGTAAACTGGCTATTGAACCAGGGGCGAGGTTTACAGGAAGTTGTAATATGGACAAAAATGAGACCAGCGACCTTAAAATGTCCGCAAAACAAAATCAGGATAGAAATAAATAAATGGCGTTTGCTTTTTTAACCGGAATATGTTCACAATACTATTCCGGTTTTATTTTGACATTTTTTACCCGGCAAGTGTTAAATAGTTTTTTCTGTTAGATTGATGCTGAAAGTTATTGGTTTCTATGAGCATTTTTGAGAAAAGTTTTTTGTGGTTTTTAACGGGTAGCCTGGTGCTTTTCGTCATCAGCCTGTTGTGGTATTTTCTTACTCCCGGGCATTTAGTAAATATTTGGGTGCCTTTTATTGTTCCGTTTTTGTTTCTGGTTCATCTGGTTTTTTACCTTATACAACAGCAACTATCTAAAAAAAGTAAAAAGAAAACACTCGTTTTTCATCTTGCTTTTTCTGCAATCAAACTCATGATATACCTTATTATTCTCGTATTGGTTGGTCTTTTACTGGAAAATGATGTTGTTGTTTTTTATATCCATTTTCTTATTTTTTACCTGATATTTGCTTTTATGGATGTAAGATTTCTCTCGAAAGCAAAATAATAAGGGATGCATCATTCATTTTAAACTGATAAGGATTTCAAATTTAAATGACATTTGTTAAGCTGGGCAGAAGATATATGCTTACCCGGTATTCATGATTTTAAAGGGTTTGTAAGAAAAAAAAGACTTACAGGAATAATCAGTTTTTATTCATCTGATTTTTTTTTAATAAATAGTGATATACGTATAAAGAAAACAAAAAATATTTATAAATTGCACCCTCAAAATTAGACAGATTAAAATTAGAAAATGGAAGTTACTGGTAGTGTACATATTGAGGCGAAATCTTTGAAACCAATTCTTCTGGTTGTAAGTTTTTTTATGTTTTGCCTGGTGCCCTTAAATGCAGCAGAACAAAAAAAAGACCATGCATCAGATGAAATACATAAACAACATCCTGAAAAATTTGATGCAGGCAAAGTAATCATAGATCATATTCTTGACTCTTATGAATGGCACATTGCCGATTATGGAGATACTCACATTACAATTCCTCTTCCGGTGATTTTGCTTTATGAGGGAAAATTTTATTTTTTTATGTCCAGTAAGTTCCATCACGGATATGATCCTTACAAAGGGTTTCGTATTGCAAAAGAAGGACCCCGAAAGGGAAAGATCATTAAAGTATTGGATGATGGGGTAACTCCGGATGAAAACGCATCTTTTTTGCTGGATTTATCCATCACAAAAAATGTATTTTCCATTTTTTTGAGTTCTACATTTTTGATTATTATTATTACTTCTGTTGCCAAAAGTTATAAACGTGCAGGATATCAAAAGACACCTGCTGGTTTGGCTTCTTTACTCGAACCACTTATTTTGTTTATTCGCGATGATGTTGCAGGATCAGCCATTCCAAAGCATAAATTAGATTTGTTTTTGCCCTACCTGCTTACTTTATTTTCTTTTATCTTTTTCAATAATCTTTTAGGATTAGTACCCTTTTTCCCCGGAGGAGCCAACGTTACCGGTAACATTAGTGTTACCCTCACACTTTCATTGTTCACATTTACAGTATTGCATATTTATGCCAATCGCAACTACTGGAAGCATATTTTCAATACACCTGGTGTGCCATCTTGGCTGAAATTTCCCATACCACTCATGCCAGTTATCGAAATTGTTGGTGTTTTTGTAAAACCCGTTGTACTTACCCTCAGGTTATTTGCCAATATAACAGCAGGTCATATGATTATACTGGGTTTTGTTAGCCTTATATTTGTGATGGGCGCAGCGGGGGCAGCCTTTGGATTCGCTATTTCTCCATTGTCTGTTATGTTTGTTGTTTTTATGAATTTTCTTGAAATACTGGTTGCTTTTATTCAGGCCTATGTGTTTGTATTTTTCAGTGCTATATTTATCGGTATGGCTGTTGAAGAGCACCATTAATACAAATTTTATAATTTAAATTTTTTAAAGTTAAACCTAAAAATTAAGCATTATGTTGTTATCACTATTATTACAAACAAGCGTAGAGGTTGCGCAAGCAAGTGTTGAAGTAACTGAGAGCTGGATGAAAATGGGTGCAGCTTTTGCAGCTGCCATTGCCGTTATTGGAGCCGCTTATGGGATAAGTAAAATTGGTAGGGCAGCCGTAGACTCTATTGCCAGGCAACCCGAAGCAGCCAATGATCTTCGCTCTTCTATGATCGTTTCAGCAGCGCTTATCGAAGGTGCTACCTTCTTTGCTATTGTTGTGGCATTGCTCGTATTGTTTGTTTAAATGAATGATTTTATGGTTATCGTTTTAACCAAAAACCAATCTTAAAAAGACTGCAGTGTTAAAACGGTTAGGTCTTAGTGTATTTGTTATTCACTTTATTGACCATCACCATTGATCTGTTTAATCTTTTGAACCAGATGTTTAATAACAAAATCTATAGATTATGGAACTCATAATGCCTGGAATAGGTCTTATTTTCTGGATGACAATTTCATTTGGCATAGTCCTGCTCATTTTACGCAAATATGCCTGGAATCCAATTTTGGGCACCATCCGCGAGAGAGAAAATTTTATTAATAATTCATTAAGGGAAGGGCAAAGAATCAAACGAGAATTGGCAGAACTTGATCATACAAAGGAAAAAATGATCATGCAAGCAAAAGAAAAAGCAGATGAGATGATCCATCAGGCAAAACTCGATGGAGACAAAATCATTGAGGAGGCACAGAAAAAAGCACGTGCTGAGGCAGATAATATTATTGACGCTGCACGAAATCGTATCCTGGCTCAGAAAAAAGCAGCAGAAAAAGAAATCAGGCAGCAAATTGTTATTCTATCTGTTGATCTTGCACAAAAAGTTTTAAGTGAAGAGTTTACCGATACGCAAAAGAAAAATCAGTATGTGAATAAACTTCTGGATGATATTGAATTGAATTAATAATGCTTTTTTTAAACGATTGCTCTCTGATTCGCTGGAAACAACGAAAGGCAGATTACTGATAACTGGTATGTTTTGTTATTGCCTGAAACGGGTAAAAGAAGCAAATTCAAAAAGAAACGAATTCAATATCTGTCTGTCAGAATTTTGTAAATGTTGATGTAATTCTCATGTTTTTTCGGAGAATACACTAATGGATGAGCAGCAAATAAATAAAATAGCTTCTGAATGAAAAATTTACGTGTATCTAATCGGTATGCAAAAGCCTTATGGGGTCTGGTAAAAGAAAGTAATATTTCGCAACAGGCCTATGACGATATGCTATTGATATATAATAGTTTATCGACAAACAAGGATTTGAAAACGATTTTGAAAAGTCCTATTGTTAGGGTTTCCAAAAAACAAAATATCATCAGCACTATTTTTAAGGACAAAGTGCATCCTGTCATCATGCAATATCTTACAATTATTGTCAGGAAGAAAAGGGCAATGCTGATTGAAGGAATTGCTTTTGAATATCTGAGATTACACAAGCAAAATCTCGACATTGAAACCGTAACACTCATTACAGCCGCAGGTGTAGATGGGGATACCGAAGAAAGAGCAAGAAGTATTGCTACAAATCTTACTACCAAATCCAAAATTGAATTTCAGAGTCACCTAAAACCTGACATTATAGGAGGGTTTATTTTAAGAGTAGGTGATTTACAATATGATGCGAGTATTAAAAAGAAATTGTCAAATATCAAAAGAGAATTGTTAGGGTATTGATAAACTTTTATTGATCTGGTGATAAACTGTTTTTCATTGCCTTTTTCTTTTTAAAAGAAAGTAAAAATTACTATTATGGCCGAGATAAAACCTGCAGAGATATCTGCAATCTTACGACAAGAAATGGCAGGATTCACTATGGAATCCGAATTGGAAGAAACAGGTACCGTTTTGCAGATTGGTGATGGCATCGCACGTATTTACGGCCTGTCCGGTGCAAAAAGTGGTGAACTTGTTGATTTTGACGAAACCGACCTGCAAGGTGTTGTGCTAAACCTCGAAGAAGATAATGTAGGGGTCGTTCTGCTGGGCGAAGCTCACGCTGTAAAAGAAGGGCACCTTGTAAAGCGTTCCAAAAGAATTGCCTCTCTTAAAGTAGGAGAAGGATTACTGGGGCGTGTAATCAATACACTTGGTTTTCCTATTGACGGCAAAGGCGCCCTGGAAGGGGAACTCTATGAAATGCCTCTTGAAAGAAAAGCTCCGGGAGTTATTTACCGGCAACCTGTAAACGAACCTTTGCAAACTGGTTTGAAAGCTATTGACTCCATGATTCCGATCGGACGCGGGCAAAGGGAATTGATTATCGGAGACAGGCAAACAGGAAAAAGTACGATTGCACTGGATACAATCATCAATCAAAAGGAATTTTTTGATAAAGGTGAACCTGTCTTTTGTGTATATGTTGCCGTAGGACAAAAAGGATCTACCGTTGCCGGAATTCAAAATATTCTCGAAGAGCATGGTGCTATGAAATACACTACGATCGTTTCGGCCAATGCCAGCGACCCCGCTGCAATGCAATTTTTTGCCCCCTTTGCTGGTGCTGCTATTGGCGAGTATTTTCGCGATACCGGACGACCTGCTCTGGTTGTTTTTGATGACCTTTCAAAACAGGCTGTTTCTTATCGTGAGGTATCTTTGCTTCTTAGAAGACCTCCCGGAAGAGAGGCATATCCGGGGGATGTGTTTTATCTGCATAGCCGCTTGCTGGAAAGAGCTGCTAAAATTATCGATTCAGATGAAATTGCCAGGAAAATGAATGATATTCCTGATTCTATCAAAAGCATGGTTAAAGGAGGAGGCTCGCTTACCGCCCTACCGATTATTGAAACACAGGCAGGTGATGTTTCCGCCTATATCCCCACTAATGTGATCTCGATAACCGACGGCCAGATTTTTCTTGAATCTGATCTTTTTAATTCAGGTATCAGACCTGCCATTAATGTGGGTATATCGGTTTCAAGAGTTGGAGGCAATGCACAAATCAAATCTATGAAAAAAGTGGCTGGTACACTTAAACTTGATCAGGCACAATACCGCGAACTTGAAGCTTTTTCTAAATTTGGTTCTGACCTGGACCCTACTACAAAAGCAGTACTCGATAAAGGAGCACGTAATGTGGAAATCCTTAAACAAAGGCAATTTAATCCCGTACCCGTTGAAAAACAAATTGCTATTGTTTATTGCGGTACCAAAGGACTTTTGAGAAAATTACCAATCGATAAAGTGGCAGAATTCGAAAAAAAATACCTCGACTTTCTGGAAAAAAACCACCAGGATACACTAGATGAACTCAGAACAGGAAAACTTAATGACGATATTATTCAGGTTCTGGAAACAAATGCCGAAAGTATAGTCAATGAATTGATAGATAATAAGGAAAAAGTTGATTAACCATTCCGATTGATTATGGCAAATTTAAAAGAAGTAAGAATCAGAATTGCCTCCATTAAGTCTACAAGGCAGATAACAAGTGCCATGAAAATGGTCTCGGCATCAAAACTCCGTAAGGGTCAAACCGCTATTCAGAACCTGAGACCTTATGAAGAGCAACTCAGAATTATGCTCAATAAAATTAACAATGTACTAAGTAAAGAGGATAAAAATTCCTTGTGTATTCCACATCCCTCTCCCAAAAATGCTTTGTTTATTGTTATTAGCGCCAACAAAGGACTTTGTGGTACTTTTAATTCTCACCTGCTCAAAGCTTCATTGAAACATATACATAAACTCCAACAGCAGGGACTCGAAGTAGAACTGCTGGTTATTGGAAGAAAAGCACACGATTTTTTCCGAAAAACTTCTTATAAAATTTTTGAAACTCACAACCAACTGATTGATAAGGTGACAGTGGAGGACGCATTTGCCATGGCAAGCAAAGCTATGAATCTTATCAATGAAAAGCGTTTTCATAAAATAGATTTGATTTATAACCGGTTTAAAAATGCTGCTGTTTATGAGATTATTAGTGAGCAGTTCTTACCCATGGTGCTGCCCGAACAGGTGCTGGAAGAAGACCAAGCTCCTGAAGTGGAATATATCATGGAACCTTCACGCAAAGATTTGATGGATGAACTGGTTCCCAAATCTATTCAAACTTTTTTTTACAGGGTGTTACTCGATTCCTATGCCAGTGAGCAGGGTGCGCGCATGACAGCCATGCATAAAGCTACTGACAATGCCACTGAACTGCTGAAAAATCTTACCATTGCTTATAACAAAGCCCGGCAAACCTCTATTACCAATGAAATTGTAGAAATTGTAGGAGGTGCGGATGCTCTCGATACATAATTTAAATCCAAACCCGCAGAAACCTTTTCTGAAAAAAACACCTGAGTACAAAATCAAAATTATAAACCTTAAAAAAGAAAAACCATGTTACCAAAAAGATTAGAAGAAGTATTGAATGAACAGATTGCAAAAGAAGCCTATGCTGCTCAGTTATACCTTGCCATGGCATCATGGTCGGAGGCAAAAGGACTGGAGGGTACTTCCCAATGGTTTTACGCCCAACATGCTGAAGAACTTCAACACATGCTCAAAATTATTAAATATGTTAATGAAAGAGGTGGGTATGCGATTATACCCAAAGTTGACCAACCTCCAAGAGATTTTGACAGTGTTAAACAACTCTTTGAAGCTTCTCTTGAACACGAACAGATGGTTACAGCTTCAATCAATAATATTGTAGGATTGAGTTTGGAAGAAAAAGATTTTACAACACACAACTGGATACAATGGTTTGTTGATGAGCAACTTGAAGAGGAATCTTCTGTGCAGAAGATTCTCGACAAACTCAATTTGCTGGGTGGAGGAAATCTTTATGTTTTCGACCGGGATATCATGTCTATTCGTGCAAGCGAAAGCGAAGAATAATATTGGATTTCTTACAGAAAATCTATCTTGTAAGTCTGTTTAATCCTTTTCATATCAGACCGGGCAATATGTTATTATTTCCCGGTTTTTCTTTGACTTAGCCTTCTTGCTGTTTTTTTCATCCCTAAATAATTTGTAGGTTATGGTCGGATGAAACTCCTTTCCTGCTATTTTCATTGGTGTTTGTGTTTAACTCGCAAACATGTTCGGTTCATCTGTTTATAATTTGATTAAATAGATCAGATGGAGCTCGCTAACAGTCTGACTGCATGCTTTACATGCTGCGAATTATAATCATGTGCGTGTGTGTCAAAACTTTGTTATGACTCGGTTTATCATATAAATAATTTGATTAAAACCATATGACGAACCACCCAATTCACTGATTATTTTATCTTTGCGCTTGTGTGTAATATCACATGGAAGTTTCATTGGTTTTATTTAAAGCTTTTATTTTTATACACTTTTTTTCCTGTTGCATGCCGAAAAAAAAAATCCTGATCATTATCAATCCCTTGTCAGGGAGACAAAAAAAAGATGGATTGTCGATATTGTTTGAAAAATATCTTAACCCGGATATTTTCGATAAAAAAATTGTTTTTACCCAATATCCCGGACATGCAACTCAACTTGCAGCGGATGCTGTGAAAAATAAAACCGATATTGTGGCAGTGGCAGGAGGTGATGGATCGGTAAATGAAACAGCAAAGGTATTGGTAAATACAAACATAGCCCTGGGTGTTATTCCCAGAGGTTCTGGAAATGGACTGGCCAATCATCTGAAAATTCCTTCTTCAATAAAAAAGTCTGTTGAAATGATTTCCAGAATGAAGACCGATAAAATTGATTCTTATACAATTAATGGGAAATATGGATTTAATTTGTCGGGTGTGGGATTTGATGCTCGTATTGCTTACCTTTTCAATAAAAATGATCAACGGGGGTTCTGGAGTTATCTCAGGATAACATTAAAGGAATATTTTCGCTATTACCCCAAACAATACACCATTAAAACATCTGATGGTATTTACAGAACCAGATTATTACTTGTTTCTTTCGCCAATTCCAATCAGTTTGGCAACCATGCCCGAATAGCTCCGGGAGCTTCTGTGAAAGACGGTAAGATAGATATTGTTATGCTTAAAAAAGTCTCTCCCATCATCGCACCCTTCATGGGCACTGCTCTGTTATCAGGTACTATTAATTTTTTTCCCTTCGTAAGATATCTCAGATGTTCTGAATGCAAAGTTGAGATTGCACCGGATGACTTTCTTCATATTGACGGAGATCCTGCTGAGTGTCCCCGGGAATTGCATATAAAAGTCAATCCTTTATCATTAAGGGTTATTGTGCCTTGATGCTGAATTTATATCTTTGTGTTTTAATAGTAATTTACAAATATGCAAAATATATCCGTTGTTGGTGCAGGAGGTGTTGGCGGTTATTTTGGTGCCAGGATTGCCCGTGCAGGTTTTAAGGTAGATTTTATTGCCAGGGGAGAGCATCTGAAGGCGATGCAAAAAAATGGTCTTGTCATCAAAAGTATTCTGGGTGACTTTACCCTAAATAAAGTAAATGCCTGCGGTCATTTTGAAAATGTGAAAAATGCCGATCTTATTATCCTGGGTGTGAAAGCCTGGCAGGTGAAAGAGGTAGCCCTTGCCATTAAACCATTTATAAAAACTGATGCTGTTGTATTACCACTTCAGAATGGGGTGATGGCAACAACAGAGCTAACCCGGATACTGGATGAAAAGTACGTTTTATCTGGATTGTGCCGTATTATCAGTAAAATTGAGACTCCAGGGGTGATCAGTCATTTTGGTGTTGACCCTGCCATTGTCTTTGGAGAGGCCGACAGCACTGTTACCAAAAGGATACTTGCAATAAAGAAAATATTTGATCAATCCGGGATTAATCATAAAGTTTCAGAAAATATTCAGGCAGACCTTTGGAAAAAGTTTATCAACATTTGCGTTAGCGGATTGCTGGCTGTTACACACACAACCTATGGCGAGTTGCGTTCTGTGCCTCAAACCCGGCAAATGATGACTGATCTTTTTCAGGAAGTGTATGATCTTTCGCAAAAAGAAGGGGTGGATATCCAACCAGATTATGTTGATAAGATGGTTGCTTTTATAGACTCTTTTCCACCTCATACCACCTCCTCTCTTACCCGCGATGTATGGGAAGGAAAACCCTCCGAAATTGAATACCAAAATGGTACAGTAGTAAAATTAGCCCGGAAAAAACAGTTGCCAGTGCCTGTCAATGAATTTGTATACAACTGTATCTTACCTATGGAAATGAAAGCCAGAGGTCTGTTGCAGAATCATCAAATCATTAAATAAATCTATATTTTATAGCGAAGTATTTAGTTTTTCTGTTTTCTGTTCTTACTTTTCAATCCTGATACGGGCATCCACCGCTATAACCCTTTCAGAAGAACCCAAAAGCGGGTTCAGATCAAGTTCGGTTATTTCGGGGGCTGCCTCAAGCAAAGCAGATAACTTTACCAAAATCTCTGCAAACTTTTCTTCATCAACGCCTTTACTTCCCCTGATACCTTCAATTATTTTATAGCTTTTCAGTGATCTGATCATTGAAATGGCTTCATCATGATAAACAGGGGCAAGGTTTTGTGCAACATCACGAAGTACTTCAATAAAAATACCACCTAATCCGCATAAAATCATATGCCCAAAGTTCTCTTCGTATTTGGCTCCTGCAAAAAGTTCTGTTCCTGAGAGCATGGGTTGTAACAATATAGCGGTTGTTTCAGGTATTTTCATCATTTTTTCGAATTGTGTTCTTACCTGATTTTCATCCATTACATTCAAAACAACACCTCCTGCATCCGATTTATGAATTGGTCCTACTACCTTCATCACCACCGGGAAACCCATATCATTGGCGGCGTTGGATGCTTCGTCGGCAGAATGTGCCACTGCCTCTGCTGCACGCGGAATACCGGCAGCATCAAGCAGTTGCTGCACAATTTCCGGGGCAAGGTATCCATTGTCTGACTTGTCTGTAATCGCTCTGATCTTTGCCTTATCTACTCCAGGCAGGATTAAAGATTCTTCTGCCGGTGCCGGAATATTGAGAACCTTGGCAAGAGCATTTCCCATCACTACTTCATCCGGGAAATTGATTCTTCCCTTCGAAATAAATATTTCAACCTCCTCTTTTGCGGTAAGGGTGGAAGGTAAAACAGGATAGATGGGCTTTTTGCATTTCGACATTTTCAGATCAAGCACATCATAAACATTGAAAACCGGAAATAAACCAGGAGTCCCAAAAATTACCACCATAGCGTCAATGTCTTCAAATCTTTCTTCTACAAAATCAATGATGATACCGAGTTGCTCAGCTGTTCCTGTTGCCAGGAAATCAATTGGATTAGACACAGACGAGCCCGGGAACAGATGGTTTAGCAGTTCCCGGCTTTCGGGAGTATCGATGTGGGGTACATTGATTCCGTTGTTGGTTAAAGTATCGGTAAGCATTACGGCCGGTCCACCAGCATGGGTAATTATTGCAAAATTTTTTCCTTTCGGTTTGGGATGCATTAGCACGGAAGCAACACTTATCAGGTCTTCCCTGCCATAGCACCGTATGATGCCTGCCTTACGAAACAATGCATCCACTGCTGAATCTGAACTGGCAAGCGCTCCTGTATGCGAAGAGGCAGCCCTTGTACCGGCATCAGAACTACCTGCTTTTACCGCCGCTATGCTGCACCCCTTTTTTATAAGCGACCTGGCATGCTTCAAAAGCATTTGAGGCTTGTTTATCGCCTCCAGATAAAGAAGTTTTATTTTGCTACTGTTGTTTTCGTCATAGGTTTCATCCATGTATTGCAAAATCTCTTCTACTCCCATTTGAGCGCTGTTTCCAACAGAAAATACATTGGCAAAGGTTAAACCCTTTGGGATTCCGGATTCCATAATAAAGCATGCTGTAGCACCCGATCCTGAGATAAAATCACAACCGTTGGCTTGCAATTTAGGTATGGGGTAAGTGAAAATGCTATGATGGTTGGGAGTGAGAACACCAATACAATTTGGTCCAATCAATGATCCGCCAACATCATTCACCATCTTTACAATCTCTTTTTCCAGCAATGCACCCTCTTCACTCTCCTCACTAAAACCTGCCGACAATACAATAAATGCTTTGGTGTTTTTTTGTTTGGATAGAATATTTATGGTATCAGGTACAAAGCGTGCTGCAATAGCTATAATTGCCAGGTCTACCTCCGGAAGACTCGTTATATCTGCATAACTCTTTATACCCTGCACTTCACTTTCTTTCAGATTGGTTACATACAAACTGCCTGAGAATTTACCATCAATTAGGTTCTTCAGTACTTTCCCTCCAGGTTTGGTAATATCAGCAGATCCACCTACTACTACAATACTTTTGGGATTGATCAGCTCTTCTGTTATCATTATTATGGGATTTAAGGTTCGTGTGTGTTTTTTACGAAAGTAAAAAAAATAGTTCATTTTCTTTTAAAATGGATGATTTTATCATCATTTTAAGATGGAAGATGAATATTGATTTTTTAACCCTAAAATATTTTTATGTTAAATCTTAAGTGTTTTCAACAGTTTATTCCTAAAAAAATATTTTCTCTTTTCAATTGTTTAATCATTCTGTTTGTTGCATCATTCTGAATGTTTTATATGTTTATAATTTTGATGAGATTCCTTTTCCCATGCCCGGTGATCAATAAAGACATATTTATTTTCCCGGATGTTTTAATATGAATAGTGGAAAATTCATGCATTTATTTTATACTTTTGTAGCACAAAATATTCTTTCGGTCAAATAAATGATTACCTACCTTTTTCTTTATGTTAAATACCATTATCTCTTAACATGACACGCAAAAACTTTTGCCTTGCCTTTATTGTTTTTGTTTTGCCTGTTTTTACCCTGGCAGATAATGGGCGGATATCTGTTGCTGAAAACGAAGAACTGATTTTTATCGGAGGGGGAAATGTAATCAGTCTTCATCAAAGCGAACTAATCATAGAAAAGACATCGAAAGAGGAGAACAGGGTTTTATTTATCGTTGATGAGTATCCAAAATTCTCCTATCCCGGAGGATATGCCGTTTTCTTTGATGAAAGGATTGTGTATCCCGAAAGTGCTGTGGAAAATCGGATAGAAGGATTGGTTTGGGTCAATTTTGTAGTTGAAAAAGATGGCTCTGTATCTAATCCTCATATCATACGAGGTATTGGTTATGGATGCGATCAAGAAGTGTTGAGGGTAGTGAAGGATTTGCCAAAACTTGAAGCGGGCAAAATTGGTGAAGATTTGGTAAGGGTTGCAATTACCTTACCCATCAGATACCAGCTAAATTATTAACCAGGACGACGCTTAAAGGTTTGATAATCAATATCTATTTTCTGTTCAGGATATAGATCGCTGTGTGGGGTTCGAACTTTACGGCGAAAATGAAATGAGAAAGAATTTATAGTGGAGATGCAAAAGTCCATAAAAAGCTTTTCCAAAAAACATACAATTTTTTCACTTCGCCTTTCCCAAACAGGATCAAGAGAGTGAAAGGAATCAAATTGTTTTAATCCATCCGGTTTGTATTATCCGGGTTCATTATATGCTGATAATTTACATTTTGCTTGTGCAATATTATTGCTTGGTTCAGCATAAAAAAATGAATGAACCCTGTTTGTTGAAGCAGAATTTGGATATAATCACCCATTATTTGCTCAAAAAACAATAACATTTCACCAAACTTATTTCTTTTTTAATAGTTATCCTTAGTAAAATTTTAAAATCATACCTCAAAGCTAAATGTGGATAAATCTTCTTGTTACGCTTGCAATTGTTATTGCACTAAACCTTTATGGTTATTACGGTTTAAGGAAATTTTTAAAATTTGATTATGCCAGGCGGTATCGAAAAAAAATTATTACTGTTTATTGGGTAATGGATTTGTCGTTTCTTGTTTTTTCCTTTGTTTGGGCATTGATTATACGCAATAGTGGATGGGCAGACTATGTGCAGTACAGAAATTTTTTTTATATAACCGGTGCATTTTTACTCATATATCTACCCAAAATTGCTTTTATAATTTTTAATTTTTTCGATGATATTCTCCTGTTGATAAAGTTTCTTTATGGAAAACTTTTCAAAGAGGTGTTATGGTCTCAAAGAAGATCATCCGTTTTGCTTTTGTCTGGGGTTATTTTTTCTGTTATTGTCTTTTTATGGGTGTTTTATGGTATCACATACGGACGATTCCACTACAAAGTGACCCCGGTTGAAGTGAAAATAAAGGATTTACCCAGTTCATTTGATGGTTTTCGGATTGTCCATATTTCTGATACACATTTTGGAAGTTTTGCCCGGATTCGTCCGGTAGATAGATCTATAAAGATGATTCAGGAAATACCACATGATATTTTGGTTTTTACCGGCGATATGGTAAACAATGAAGCCGTGGAGGCAGAAAAGTTTGTAGAATTATTCCAGCAAGTTGAATCGCCATACGGCAAATACTCGATACTGGGAAATCATGATATGGGCGACTACCGCAGATGGTATACCATAGAAGAAAAAATGGCAAACCTTGAACAACTTGAAGATATTCAACAACAAATGGGATTTGTTTTGCTAAGAAACGAACATGAATTCATCGAAAAGGATGGAGATTCTCTTATGATTGCAGGTGTCGATAACTGGGGTGTACCACCGTTTGGACAATACGGTGACCTGAAAAAAGCGCTTGGTGAAAATGCTGACTTTTTTCCTGCACTGTTCCTTTCTCATGATCCCTCGCACTGGAAAGAAGAAGTTATACCTGATACAAATATTCCACTCACCTTGTCGGGTCATACACATGGAATGCAGGCAGGTATTACAACTCCGTTCTTCAGATGGAGCCCGGTATCTGTCAAATATAAAGAATGGGGTGGATTGTACGCCTATGGTAATCAGTTTCTTTATGTCAATACCGGGTTGGGTTTTATTGGTTTTCCGGGAAGAATGGGAATGAGACCAGAGATTACTCTCATAACACTGGTGAAGGATAATCATGAACTACACTGATAAATTGTTCTTAATCCTTATTCTCCAACTCCAAAAAAATTTGTACGTTTGTGCCCCAATAATTCATTATGGCAAATCCGGTAAAAATAAAGAATAAAAAAGCATCTTTCGAATACTTTCTGCTTGATAAGTATATAGCAGGACTTGTGCTTACCGGCACAGAAATAAAATCTCTCAGGGGAGGGAAAGCTAGCATCAATGAAGCATATTGTACTTTTGAAGCGGACGAACTTTTTGTGAGAAATATGCACATTGCAGAATATAAATATGGTACCTACAACAACCATGATCCCAAAAGGGATCGTAAACTTTTGCTCACCCGGCGCGAATTAAATAAACTACAATCAAAACTTAATGAAAAGGGGTTAACTCTTATTCCCACGTTTTTATTTATCAATGACCGGGGATTGGCAAAAATGGAGATTGCCCTGGCAAAAGGTAAAAAACTTTATGATAAGCGCGAAACGCTTAAGCAGAAAGACACTAATAGGGATATGGAACGAAGCGGGTATTGAAAAATGATTATCCCCGGCACTAATTCTGGTTATTTGACCGAAGCACTGTCATCATCTTCCGGTTTGTTTTTATGCTTCTCTTTATAGAAATAAAAATAATTAATAGGTTGTTTGTTTTCTGCTGTTTCTGTTGGTTTATTTTTTTTCGCTTTCGGATCATCGTAAACCGTACTGCCCTGCATCCAATAAGGCGGATTTTCAGGATTTATAATCTCTTCATTGTCTTCCTCTTCTTCAATTTCCCAGGAATATTTTTTTCTTTTAGGCCCTTTTTCTTTATAAAAAAGAGATAATACTATTCCTGCCAACATTCCCATCAGATGTCCTTCCCACGACATTCGCTCTCTAAGGGGAAATATTCCCCAAACCATACTTCCATACAAAAAAGCAATTAAAAGAGATAATGCCATCAAGCGGGGATGATCCCGGATTACTCCACTTACAAAAAGAAAAGCAGCCCAACTGTATATAATTCCACTGGCACCAATGTGATAGGATTCACGGGCAAAAACCCAAACCCATATCCCACTGATCAACCATGATAAAATCGTGATGGTAAACCCCAGATTACGATAAAAATAAAACAATGCTGTGCCCAGAATCAATAATGGGAAAGTATTGGATAAAAGGTGTTCGTAACTTCCATGGATGAAAGGTGAAAAAATAATACCTTTAAGCCCTTCAAAACGCAAAGGGTATATCCCCCAGGTGTAAAACTCAACTGACAAAATAGTTTCAATAAGTTTTATGATCCATGCCAGGATGATCAATACCAATGGATACAATGAAGCATAAAACAATCTTATGATATCTTTTTTCATAAATAATCAACCTTTTGGAAAACAAAAAAACTAAATATACAAAGTTGTTGATAATTTTTGGTATAGTTTTTCGTATGAATAAAAGTAACTTTTTTTACCGAAAGTTGATTTTACCATCAAATTATCCTTCTAGGTAGGATATTTTAAAATGGAAAAAATAATCCAAATTGAGCGAAATTTTATTTTTTTGCCGAAAGACAGTTCATAATCATATGATTTCTCTACTTTTGTTTTTTGGTTTCTTAAAACGTCGGGAGTTTATATAGAACATTCGTTGCAATTATCACGTTAAGACTTATAATTGTTTTATCCGGCAAATCTTAGTATAATCCTTATTTTATTAAATGTTTCCTATAATGATATTTATTAAAAAAAATCGTATTGTAGCAATTTTAAGTTTAGCATTGTTTCTTTCTGCTACAAATGTGCATGCCCAAAATGGTACTGAAGCGGCAGAAAAGTTTATCCGTGCTTTGCGTATCATTGATTTTGCTTATGTAGAACCTGTTAGCGATGACGATCTTGTAGAAGATGCTATCAGAGGTATGTTGAAAGAACTCGACCCACATTCCGTTTATCTTTCTGCAGAAGAACTCAAAGAGGCAAATGAACCTTTGCAAGGTAGCTTTGACGGAATTGGTGTGCAGTTTAATATTATTAACGATACCATTGTAGTTGTATCCCCCGTTCCTGGAGGACCCAGTGAAAAAGTGGGTATTTTGCCAGGAGATAAAATTGTGAGCATAGACGGGGAAAAGGCTTCTGGTAGCAAAGTAACCAATAATTTTGTGATGGAAAAACTACGCGGAGAGCGCGGAACCAAAGTAAGAGTAGGTATTCAACGGCGTTCTGTTGATGATATTTTAGAGTTTACCATTACACGAAATAAAATTCCTATCACTTCTCTTGATGCCGCTTTTATGGCTACTCCCGAAATCGGTTATATTAAAATCAACAGATTTTCCCGAACTACCATGGATGAATTTAATGAAGCCCTGGAAAATCTGCTTGAGCAGGGAATGTTGCATCTTATCCTTGACCTTAATTATAACTCAGGTGGGTTTTTAGATGTAGCAATAGACTTGACTGATCATTTCCTGGAAAGTAATAAACTTATTGTTTATACTGAAGGAAATGCAAGCCCTACCCAGAAATTCAACTCTACTAGTCGTGGAAATTTTAAATCTGGTAAACTTGTTGTTCTTATCAATGAAGGTAGTGCCTCAGCAAGCGAAATTGTCTCAGGAGCTCTTCAGGATTGGGACAGAGGTTTGCTTATCGGACGCCGGTCTTTTGGTAAAGGACTTGTGCAAAGACCTTTTGAACTGCCCGATGGTAGTGCTTTGCGACTTACTACAGCAAGATACCACACACCTACTGGCAGAAGTATTCAGAAACCTTACGATGAAGGAAAAGAACAATACTATCTCGATCTGAGCGAAAGACTTAACAGTGGTGAATTAGTAAACGCTTCCAATGTATCTTTCCCCGATTCGCTAAAATATCTTACCAAAATCAACCAGCGTGAAGTATATGGAGGTGGCGGTATCATGCCCGATTTCTATATTCCACTGGATACAACCAGCGTTTCTGATTATTATAGCAAATTATTGCGCTCAGGGGCTATCAACACCTTTAGTATCGAATACACCAACGAAAACAGAAAGCAACTGAACTCAAAATATGCAAATGTTGAGGAGTTTATGCAGGAATTTCAGGTCACCGGTGAAATAATGGATCAATTGCAGGAGCATGCGCTCTCTCAGGGTATTGAAAAAGAAAATGAAGATAAGGATGACAGCACTGATATCCGTATTCAGTTAAAATCGTTAATAGCAAGAAGCTTGTGGGATTTTAGTGCTTTTATTCAAATACGCATGCAGGATGATGAGGCATACCTTAAAGCGATTGAAATAATTGAGGATGATACTTTCGATTCGATGAAAATAAAATATAAAAATTAATAAAATCTGATTCAAACTTGTTTTCATGAGTATCACCATCGTCATTATCATTATCACGGCAATAACTTCTTTCCTGGCTTTTAACAACCCGGAAACATTTTACAAAATGAAGTTTAATGCCTACCTGGTGCACCACGATAAACAATGGTATCGATTTTTAACCTATGGACTAATACATGCCGACTGGATGCACCTTTTCGTCAATATGTTTGTTCTGTGGTCATTCGGAACCATGGTTGAAGATTTGTTTACCAAATATTTTGAAGGTTTGGCTGCTATGTATTTCCTGATTTTGTACGTCGGCGGGGTGGCTTTTTCTTCTCTTCCATCTTATGGAAAACACAAAAATCATGATTTTTACAATGCTGTGGGTGCCAGTGGTGCAGTTTCAGCAGTGCTTTTTTCAAGCATTTTAATGTATCCACAGGGCTCTGTTGTTTTTATATTCTTCCCGGTTCCAATACCTGCCTGGATATTTGGTATACTTTACCTTGTTTATTCTGCCTACATGGCTAAAAGAGGTAGTGATAATATTGGCCATGATGCTCACTTCTGGGGCGCTGTGTTTGGGCTGGTATTTACCTTTTTACTCCGACCTGCATTTGTTAATGAATTCTTGCAAAACATTTTTTAAAATTATAATTCTGAATGATCAATGATTGTTTGATGAATGGTAAAAAATTTTATGCCGGTTGTGGTTTACTGCCGGCATTTTCTTATTATAAGAAAAATGAACTTGTCCCACGGTTTTTGCAAGTGTATCTCTCAATTCGTAATCAATAAAATGCAAACCCTGACAAATTTAAACCGAAGTTTCTTTCGCTTTGGGGTAAGTGAGGGTCTAAGATATGTTTGATGTAAAATTTTGCATATGAATTATGTTTACTGGAATGGTGATTTTATCGGAAAAGATCAACTGAAAATTGATCCTTCTAACCGTGCATTTCGTTTTGGTGATGGATTCTTTGAAACCATCAGATGCTTGCGCGGAAAACCACTTTGGATGGAATATCATTTCAAAAGGATCATGAAAAGTCTGGATGTGTTAAAATTAAATATTAAATATTTTTCAGATCAAAAGAGTCTTGAGCATATCATTACCCATCTTCTTCATATCAATAATCAACAAAAAGGCGTACGACTCAGAATTTCATTTTTCAGAGATGCAAAGGGTAACTATAAACCCAACCAAAATGATATGGGCATCCTAATGGAAACTTTTGCCCTCGATCAACTTCTTTACAAATCAAATGAAACCGGACTGATGACAGGTATCTTTAGGGATATGATGAAAACTGCTGATCCTTTAAGTCATCTAAAAACTTCCAGCGCATTGATCTATGTTTTGGCTTCGATTTACGCAGAAAGGAAAGGATGGGATGATTGTTTTTTGCTTAATGAATCTGGTTTTCTTGCAGAAGCAACAAGCTCTAACGTATTTGTAGTTAAAAATAATGAACTTTTTACGCCTGATCCCGCTCAGAACTGTGTTGCGGGGGTAATGCGTAATGTTGTTATTGATATTGCTTCCAGTAATGGCTACAGCATCAGTGAATGTGCCTTGCACCCAGAGGATTTACTAAAAGCTGACGAAATTTTTTTGACAAATACGATCCATGGAATTCGTTGGGTGAAAGGATTGGGTGTAAAGAGATATTTTCATAAAATTGCTGAGAAAATTGTATTTTTAATCAATAAGGAAATAGATAATAGTTGAGTTTACTCTGAAAAGTATATTGTCTACAAATTACACAAATTGACACTAATTAATTTTTTTGTTTTTCAGGTAATTAAAAATTTAAGATTTTCACTAATTAAATAAAAACACTGTTATCCGACTAAATTCTGAAATCGGCATTTATTGTTCATAACTAATTG
>CAYPFV010000045.1:0-19482 GCA_964410015.1 uncultured Bacteroidales bacterium | reverse complement strand
TGAGGTAGTGCAGAGGCATGGTTTTCATGTCGTGTTCCGGCATGTCTTTTTGTGTAAGTACGGTGGTGATCTCACGCAGGCGATCGGTGCGGAAATTAAAGCATATGACAACATCATCGGGTTCAATGGTGGCCAGAGGTTGGTCATGATCATCAACCATTACCTTTGGATTGATAAACTCATCGGTAATATTTTTTGCGTAAGATGCCTTTATGGCCTCTTGTGCCGTTTTAAACTTTTCACCTTCGCCTTTCACCATCAAATCGTAGGCTTTTTTGATCCTCTCCCATCGCTTGTCGCGATCCATACCAAAGTATCTTCCGGATACGGTAGCGATTTTTCCGGTTGATTTTGCCAGGTGGTCTTCCAATTCGCCCAAAAAACCAATACCGCTTTTGGGGTCTGTATCGCGACCATCGGTGAGGGCATGGACAAACAGATTGTCTACCTCCATTTTTTTTGCAGTATCGCAGATTCCAAAAATGTGATCCATAGACGAGTGCACGCCACCATTGGAAACCAAACCAATAAGGTGTACTTTTTTATTTTCTTTTTTGGCATATTCAAAAGCCTGTATGAGTTTTTCATTTTCCTGAAAGGAGCCATCCTGAATTGCTTTGGATATTTTCACCAGGTCCTGGTAAACGATCCTACCGGCGCCTATGTTTAAATGTCCTACTTCAGAATTGCCCATTTGTCCTTTGGGCAGCCCAACATCTTCTCCTGATGTTTTGATAGTGGTATATGCTGCTTTTTCGCTCAAACTCCTGGTAAAGGGTACGTTGGCCTGAGAAATGATATCGGATTCGTCGCCTTTGCCTTCACCCCATCCATCCATGATAATAAGAATTACTTTTTTGTTGTCCATTTTTTCCAGATTTTGTTATGATATTCAAAAATTTGATTTTATTGAAATAATGTTTTTTTTGGTTCAGGTATTTGCCCTTATAGCATCTACCGGATTGAGTTGCGATGCAGAATAGGCAGGCAGGAAACCAGCAATCAGTCCTATGATCACCGATACGTTTACACCCAGCATCACATTTTGCAGGCTGATCAGCAGATTCATATCCATAATTTGACTGCCCGCCCAGGTAATCAGAAATACCAGAAACAATCCTATTATTCCGCCAATAAGGCTCAAAATTACAGATTCAACCAAAAACTGTAGTAGTATAAAATAGTTTTTTGCACCCAGTGCTTTTTGTATTCCAATAATGTTTGTCCTTTCTTTTACCGAAACAAACATAATATTGGCAATTCCAAAACCACCCACCAGGATTGAGAATCCTCCTATGATCCATCCAGCGATTTTCAGTATGGCGAATAATCCGTCGAACTGAGTAGAAAGCAAGCTGGCGCGGTTAAGAGCAAAATCGTTTTCTTCGGTTGGTTTTATACTCCTTATAGAACGCATTACACCCGTAAGTTCATCGACGATTTCATCAATGCTGAAAATTTCTTTTCCTTTAATTTGGATGGTGGGTTGGTACCGGTCGCTGTTTACATTCAAAAACGAGTTCATGAAATTAACCGGTATCAATGTCGTGTTGTCCAGACTGTTTCCGAAGGTATCCTCCCCTTGTCTTGCAAAGACACCGATCACCATTAAATTTCGCCCAAATACTTTTATGGTTTTCCCCACAGGGTCGGTATCAAAAAACAGGTTATCTGCAATTTCTTTTCCCAGAATGGCAACATTTCTTCCGCCTGCAGATTCAGAAAAAGAGAAATATCTGCCCGATTCAATTTCAAAGGTTCGTATTTTATTAAAGTCGTGCGAGACGGCTGTCATGTTTACCCTTTCCATGCTCTGGTTTTTGTATTCGATGGTTCGGTTTGTGGAAGATGTAAAAACAACAGCATCCAACAACGATGTTCGTTTCCTGATTTCTTCCATTTCCGACATGCGGGGTGATGGGCGATTCATATATTTCCACCAGGCAAAATCCTGTCCAGACTCCCAGGGCCATTTTTGAATGTACACTACATTTTCGCCCAGAGACGCTATACTCGATCTGATCTCCCTTTCCAGCGCATCTACAACACTGAATACCGAAATAATTGCAAATATACCAATGGTGATACCCAGCATTGTAAGGATGGTTCGAAGCTTATTGGCAATAATACTTCCCCATGCAAACAGGGCACTCTCACGTAAAAGTTTGGCAAATAAAATCATTTCAAAGGTATTGAGGTGCAAAATTAACAAAATTCATACGGTTCTGATTTTGCTTTTCGTTGTTTAGGGCAGAAGTAAAGAAAATTTATTTTTTATTGAAGTTTTCGCATGAGTTCAGAGGCATAAACAAAATCCTCAACTTCTTTGTTTTCAGAATTTAATATTTCCGAAGCAGTTCCCTCCCATGCAATTTCTCCTTTATGGAGAAACACCACATGATCACCTATTTCCATCACACTGTTCATATCGTGTGTATTAATGACAGTAGTCATTTGAAATTCTTTGGTGATTTCGCTGATTAACTGGTCGATAACGATGGATGTTTTAGGATCGAGACCGGAATTGGGTTCATCGCAAAACAAAAAACCGGGCTGGTTGGCAATGGCTCTGGCAATGGCTACCCTTTTTTTCATTCCACCACTTATTTCGGCAGGGTAGAGTTTGTTGGCATTAGAGATGTTTACCCTGTCGAGGCAAAACTGTGCTCTATCTAACTTTTGTTTCCGGTTCATATCTTTGTTGAACATATCAAGAGGGAAGATCACATTTTCTTCAACGGTAAGCGAATCGAAAAGCGCACTGCCCTGAAAAAGCATGCCCATCGTTTTTCTAACTACTGTCCGCTCATTGCCTTTCATGGTAGTAAAATTCATGTCGTTATAAAAAATATCGCCATGATCGGGTTCCAGCAATCCCACCAGACATTTCATAAAAACGGTTTTGCCTGATCCGCTCTGGCCTATAATCAGATTGGTTTTTCCTTTCTCAAAACTTGTAGATACACCTTTGAGAACCGATTCGCCTGCAAAAGATTTTTTAAGATTATGAACCTTTATCATACCAGCAATAATTGGGTGAGTACAAGGTTGAAAATAATAATGTGAATGCTGCTCATTACAACTGCTTTTGTACTGGCATATCCCACCTCAAGGGCTCCTCCTCTGGTGTTGTATCCGTAATATCCGGAAACAGAAGCGATAATAAAAGCAAAAACAACTGTTTTGATCATGGCATACACCACATCGTATTGTGAAAATTCAAACAAAATTCCGTAAATAAAGTTGCTGGGTGCTACCACATTGGTCATATAGGCAGCTATGTATCCACCAAAAATTCCCAAAAACATACTAATGATGATCAGGATAGGGTTGATAAGCATACTGGCAATAATTTTGGGCAATATAAGATACCCTGCCGAATTGATGCCCATTACCTCCAGTGCATCAATTTGTTCTGTTACCCGCATAGTGCCAATTTCGGAAGCAATTCGTGAACCAACTTTGCCGGCCAGGATCAATGATATTATAGTTGGAGAAAATTCCAATACCATTGCCTGCCGGGTAGCAAATCCGACAGCATAAATGGGAAGAAGCGGATGATCTGTATTAAAAGCTGTTTGTATGGTTAGCACTGCTCCCATAAATATCGAAATAATCACTACAATACCCAGACTATCAATACCCAGGTTATCCATTTCTATAATAATCTTTTGCCGGTAGATTTTCGGATTCTGCGGACGTCGCAAAATTTTGCCCAAAAGGAGCATGTAATTACCTAAATGATATAATAATTGCATATGATCACATGATTTTGAATCGCAAAATTACAACTATTTTATGCATTATTCATTAAATGTTTATGCAAACAATATTAGCAAACCGTAATATGTTTTCCAAAAGAATTAATGTACAGAATAAATATTTGCTGAAGGTTATTTCAAACTAATTTGTTTTTTCAGGGTTAATAATCCTGGTTTATAATTATTAGCAGATATTACATGTACGAATTTACCAAATCGCCAGGCAGACTAACTCAACAGGTTTCAAAATTATTGGGTGAAAAACTTGAAAAAAGGTTTAAACAAAAACAATACAATGTTTCTGCTCCTCAATGGCCCATCATAGCATTTTTAAAAAAATTCGGACAGGCTAGTCAGAAAGATATTGGAGAATATCTTCAGATTGATAAAGTCTCCGTGAACAGATATATTGATCATCTCGAAAAAAGTGGATGGGTAAAACGATTACCCTCTCAAACAGACCGCCGCTCAAATATCATTTCTCTTTCTGCTGAAGGATTAGAATTGTATTTTAGATTGGCTAAAGAAGCTGAGATAGTTATTGAAATGGCATTGCACAACTTCCAACCCCATGAAAGAGAACAATTGTATTTTTTGCTTGAAAAAATTCATCATAATCTAAAGAAACAGTAAATACAGGGTACTCTGAATATTCCCAATTAAAGCACAGATTCCTTTATTTTTGTGCAAAAAATCTCCGGAAATCATAATAAACTGATCAGCAAAAAAGAATTTATGGGGATTATCCATCATGAAAAAGATCAAAAAAGATAAAATTATGGATTACTCTTTGTGCTAAATCTGATATGCCAAGCCTGACATTTTGAGAAGGTTTTTGGTTTAGTTTAAACTTTTCTTATTTTTTGTTTTTTCGGTAATAAACATTAAATTAGGATGTTATAACTATAGGCATGAAATTGGATTTATCAGAAGAGGTAGATTTCTTTTCTGCCACTATGCCAGATTGTTTATCTAATATCATTCACTCATGTTTGTGTTGATGTCTTACATTATCTTGCAGAGGAAGCTAATGCACTTTATTTCTGCTGGTTTCCATGTTAAAGAATCCACACAACCGACATCTGTTAACATGGTTTATTGTAAAGTAATAAAAAGATTTTTTGGGTTGATATTGCCTCTGTTATTTTTCTGCACACCTGTTGTGGGGCAGGAAAAAATATCTGTAAACCAAAGAAAAACTGTTGGAGTGGTATTGAGCGGGGGTGGTGCCAAAGGTGTGGCGCACATTGGTGTTTTAAAAGCACTGGAGGAAAATAACATACCAATAGATTACATTACAGGTACTTCTATTGGTGCTGTAATAGGAGGTATGTATGCAGCAGGCTATTCACCCGATGAGATTTATAACCTTGTAAATTCAAAAGACTTTGCCGATGCCTCAGTGGGAAAGATTGACAAGCAATACAATTTTCATTATTATTCAGATGATCCTTCTCCATCCTGGATATCGATAAATTTTGACTACGACAAATCTTTGAATTACCAGGAAGTGATCAGGAAAAACATACCTACCAACATGGTTTCTCCCGGGATGATGGATTTCATGTTTATGGAATATCTGGCACCTGCATCAGTAGCAGCAGGCAATAATTTCGACAGTTTGTTCATCCCTTTTCGTTGTGTGGCTGCTGATATTACCAATAAAAAACCATTTGTTCCCGATTCGGGAAGCTTGCCTCTTGCGATAAGGGCATCAATGACTTTTCCTTTCTATTTTAAACCTGTGAGCATTGACGGAAAGGTGCTTTTTGATGGGGGTATGTATAATAATTTCCCGGTAGATATTATGATCAAGGAGTTTAGTCCCGATGTACTTATTGGAAGCACCGTTGCTAAAAACCCCCAACCAGTTACGGTTGATGATATTGTTCTGCAACTGGAAAATATGCTCATGAATTACACCAATTATGAAATGCCTGATTTGCCAGGGATGATATTGCGTCCGGATGTGCCTGATATTTCAGTTACAGATTTCAGAAAAAACCTATTGGTTTATACCAAAGGATATGAAGAAACCATGCGAAATATTGATCAACTGAGAGCACTGACCGAAGGTTCAAAAAGAAGTAAAGTGGAAGTGAATGAGTTACGCAGGTTATTTAAACAAAAGATGCCCGAGAACAAAATCACACATATCAATGTAAATGCTAAACACCCACATCTGGCCGGTTTTATTAGGGGATTTTTATTTGCCGAAGATAAGCCCATCTCCGTGAATTTACTCAAGTCACGCTATTACAGATTGCTTTCCACCGATAAGTTTACACATATTTTCCCTCAGTTAAACCTGATTGAAGAAACCAATTCGTATGCTTTATCTTTAGATGTAAAAGAGAAAGATCCTTTTGTGCGGGAGTTTGGGGGTAATCTTTCTTCACAATCAATCAACCAGTTTTTTGCGCATTTATCCTATGAAAGATTGGGGGCATATCCTCTCAAACTATATACAAATGGATTTCTTGGCAATTATTATAATAGTCTGATGCTCGGAGCAAGAGTAGACCTGCAGAGCGATATTCCCTATTATTTTGCCGGTGAAAGCATTGTAAGCAGGTGGAACTATTCTAACGGCAGTGTTTATTTTTTTGAAGAACAGAGACCTACTTATATCGTCCATAACCAATGGATGAATAATATGCGACTCACCTTTCCGGTAAACTACGACGGAAAATTTGAGTTGGGTTGGATTATTTCCCGTGACCGGCTCAAATATTACAATACTCCTATATTTAGAAAAGAGGATACTCCAGACCTGACGGTATTAAAATCTGCCGGATTTTTTGGGACACTGGAGAAAGATTCCCGCGATCATATTCAGTATCCCACAAAGGGTCAGCATCTGTTTGTCAATTCAAAAGTTTTTTTTGCTTCAGAAGCGTATGAACCTGGTAGTACATCAGATATCAATACCGCAGAAGAACAACCTTTGCGATGGATAGAGCTGCTTATAGGGTATGAAAAATTTTTCCGGGAGGATAGCAAATTCAGGCCTGCCTTAATGTCGGGAGTTTTTTATTCGAACCGCCCTTTGCCCCTCAATTTTACTTCCGGTAAGATCGTGGCTCACCAGTTTAACCCATTTCCACTTGCTCAAACGCGTTTTCTGGATGAATTCAGAGCCAATCACTATGCTACTGCCGGTTTAAAATTGATTTACAAAATAAACAGAAATATGCATTTACAAACAGAAGGTCATGTTTTTCAACCGATACGCGAAATTATTTCGGGTCCGCAAAACACGGCCAACTATTCCGAAAAACCCGGGCAATATTCTGTTGCCATGAATTCATCCTATGTTTATCATACACCTGCCGGCCCTTTAAGTATAGGAGTTCAATATTACGATAAAGAGACAGACCCTTGGAGTTTCATCATCAATTTTGGGTTTATTCTTTTCAACAGAAAAACTTTTTGAGGTATGTCCATTTTTGTACAGTCTTGTTGGTTTCCGAACAGTTTTTTTCTTTCTGTATGGTTGTTGTATGGTTAATAATTTAAATAACAATACATTAAGAGAAATGGCACAATAATAGTTTTCTATCTGAAAAAATTAATGTGCAACTTCTAATTGAAAACAAAATGGTACAAAAAAATATTTTTTTCACAGGGTTGATTCTATTGGTCATACTCAATTCTTGCATAGATATTGATTATTTTCCCTGTGTGAAACCTGACGGAGACCTTGTTGAAGAGCTAAGACCGGTGGAAAGCATCGGTACTGTAAATGTGAAAATGAATGCCGACGTGCAGATCTATTATGCTGAAAGAGATTCACTGATCATTGAAGCCCCTTTGAACATTTTAGATTTTATAGAAACAGAAAACCGTGCCGGACACTTGCATATTCAATCTACCCGTTGTATCCGTAATCCGCATGATGAAATAATCGTTCATGTTTTCACTTCCTCTCTGCCTGCCGTAAAACTGTCAGGATCTGGGAATGTTTATTTTATTGATGTTTTTGAATCTGAATATGGCGAATTTGAAATAACAGGTTCAGGAGATGTTTATTTTGAGGGTAACTGTGAAGTCGTTAAATCGCGCATTACCGGATCGGGATCAGTTATACTTGATGGAATTTGTACCCGGCACGATGTTGAGATTGTAGGTAGTGGAGATGTAGATGCCAGCAATCTTTTCTCAGAATATACACATGTGAAAATAACCGGATCCGGCAATGCAAATCTGTTTGTTGAAAAAGAACTTACTGTGAAGCTACTGGGATCGGGAAATGTTTATTATGGTGGTGAACCAGATGTGTTTGCTTCGGTTACCGGAAGTGGTAATGTTTATCATTGGAACGAATAAGCAGTCATATCAACTTTTACCTGTTATCAATGCATATCTGGTATTGATCAGAAATAGTTTTCCCGGTAAGGTTGTTTATGCTGAAAGGCAAATTCCTGAATTATTAAAATTAATCCTGATGTGAAAAAAAAATGCACTGATATATCTCTTATTTTGTCTATGATTTAGCGAAAAATGTAGACTAAAGAATGATGAGGATCAAATATTCATAGGTTTATTTAAAAAGTTTCCTTTAATTTGCAAGGATATCAAAATACTGAACACCAATGTTTTAAACAGATGTTTTGACTTTTTGATACACATAATAATTCGAGATTAATGCCGTTGGCATTATAATTGTTTGGAAAAAACCTATGCAAGAATACTAAAAAGCAACTGAAAATCCCTGCAAATTAAACAAAATAATCATGAAAAGTAAATATAAGATACGTTATGCCAAACCTGACGACAGGCAAAAAATTCAGCAACTTTTTATTACTTCAGTAGCCAATCAGAAAAATATTTTTAACCCCGAAATGGTCAATCCGCTCTTCGTTGAAGATTTTGTTAATAAGGTGATTGATCAGGGAAACATGATAGTGGTGGAAAATCTGGATAATGAACTGGAGCTGATCGGTGAGATTCATTACTACAACACTTCTGTCACTAATGGTGATCGTTTCATGAAAGAGATCACCTTTTTATCTCGTTTAGAAGATAAGAATGATCAGCGTGAAACAGAGCTGGTGGAGTGGCTTTACGGCGAAATTGAAAAAAAGCATCGCGATGTATTTAGCGTTATGCTAAGTACTCCGGTAAAAAGTATGGAAACGGTAAAGCATTTTGTTGAAAAAGGAATTAAGGTAATTGGAAATTTTGCTGGTCGTCTTGGTGGTTCCGATCATAAATCCATCACCATTTTGCCCGTATCATGGATAAACCCCTCATTCAACTAATATTTATTTCGTTTTGTAAAACCGGGGCAATGATTTTTTTATTGTTCCGGTTTTTTTATATCCCTGTTTTTTTATACAGTGTAGTAGATTAAGTTAGGTCATATAGTCATCCATACCGGGGTTAAATATATTTTTCCCGTTTACTTTCAAAAGCATTGGCACTTAAACCAACTAATGGGGAGGGTTTTAGGTTATTCTTTTGTGAACAAAGATTATCAGATTTTATCCTATGGAGGTATTCCCCTTAACCCTAACATTTCTGCTCAACCTAAAAATAGATAATTTTTGCCTACCAATTGTCATTCTTGCCGGGGTATTCATAAAACGGCAGAATTGTTTTTCTGTATTTTTTTACAGGCAGAAAACTACCATCCAGGATTCATCAACTCATATGATATTAACATCCAAATCATTACAAGCTTCATAAAGAGCACGTACTGGTTTTCACAAAGAAAATGAAAATTTGGTTTATGCCTACACCCAAAGGAAATTAAAAATTTTCATACAGATTAATGGCGAATGATTAATTTTCGCAAAATTTCCTTGAATTCTTTTTCTTCCAGAGGTTTGGTGAGGTATTCATCCATACCCAGTTCCATATACTTTTCGCGTGCTCCTTCAAAAGCATTGGCACTTAAACCCACAATGGGGGCGAATTTTTATAGTTTTGCTTGATCGTCCGGGTAGCCGTAATTCTATCCATTTCAGGCATTTGAATATCCATCAGAATCAAATCAAAATCAGTGGGGATAAAATTGTTTACCGCTTGTTGTCTGTTATCGGCAATACTTACTTTATGCCCCATGGAGTTTAGTAAAAGCTTTACGATTTTTTGAGTAGTTTTTCGGTCTTCAACCAGGAGAATTTTTAATTGAGCAGGTGTGTTTTGTCCATTTTTCGCAGATGATAGCCTTACTTTTTCGGAATTGGGCGATAAAATTGCTTAAAAGGTAAACCACACATTGGTTCCTTTATTGGGAATACTTGATAATCCAATGTTTCCTCCATGCAATTCAACAATTTCCTTACAAATAGATAAACCTAATCCGATGCCCTGGTAGTTTTGAGTGTCAATTTCATGCACCTGGGAAAATGGCGAAAAAATATTCTTCTGTCTTACAGGTCTGATACCTATTCCGGTATCGGAAACTTCTATTCGTATAATAATCTCTTTTTTTTCAATTCCGCAGATTGTGTCTCTTTTTTGAGGGTTATACCAATTTGCCCTTCTTTTATAAATTTCACCGAATTAATCAATAAGTTGTTAATTACCTGATTAATTCGCTTTTTTTCGAACAATGCATATTCGGGTAACTGGTTATCGCGGGCAGGAATAAACAAAATGGGTTTTTGGCAAATGTTGGAGAAGAAACTATTGGCATGTTTCAGCAGTTCTTCGGTTTTGTGCAATTGAGGGTTCAGTTGTAATTTTCCTGATTCAATGCGCGAATAATCCAATACCTGGTCAATGATTTCAGAGAGGTTTTCTACCGAATGATCGAAGATGTCGATCATTTATTTTTATTTTTCGCTGAGGGTAGTTTTGTAGAGTAACTGGGCGATGCCTTTTACCCCTATCAGGGGTGTACGCATTTCATGGCTCATGCTTGCCAGGAAATTTTGTTTAAAATTCAGACTGTTTTGTGATATCTCTATCTCTTTTTCTAATTTTTCCCTTTCAATGTGGTCTTTTATATCTTGTCCGACAGACTGAAACTCGACGAAATTTCCAAATTTATCCCTGATCACATAATCCGTCCATTCCATCCATTTGCGTTTACCCTCTTTATCAAATACTTCGTGCTGGTAAGTAACAATTTTACGATTATTTTTTCTCAGGTTTTGCAGATGGTCCATAATGTTTTTGTGCTCCTTGCCGGGAATCAGTTTTAACCATGATTGTCCAATCAAATCCACAGGTTTCTTCCCAAAAAAATCAGCATACTATTGGTTTGCAAAATTAAGTGCAGTATGAGCTTTAAACCGGCAGATCAACTCTTTCTGCGATTGCAGCACCTATTCGAGTTGCTCTTGGCTTTCTGTTAATGCTTCTTCCATCATTTTGCGGGATGTAATATCGGTGTTTGATCCTGCCATTCTGAAGGGTTTTTCCTTTTTGTCTCTGAGTGCTTTTCCTCTTCCGAGAACCCAGATATAATTGTTGTTGCGGTGCCTGATCAGGAATTCCACTTCAAAGTGATGTGTCTGATTGTTAAAGTATAGTTCTAAAGTATCAAATACCTTTTTTTTATCATCGGGAAAATACGCTCTTCGAATGTGGAAAACTGGTTTTGTTCCCATGGATGTACTTCTCACCTATACCATTTTTTCAGGATGTGGCAGTATCGCTCAAATTTTTTGGATTCATCGTTTTTTACAACATCACCATAAAATCCGATCCAGTTAAAATCATTGTTTTTTATCTCTGAAATTACTTCTGTAACTCTTTTTTGGATAATATTGCCAGACTTTAGACCTGTAAATTTTTCAAATGTTTTGTTTACCTCCAGAAAAACATAGTCAGATGCTGTACCGTTTTCATCAAAGATCATTTGATGCCAGGCGCAGGCAAAAGGTGCATCTTGCAGTATACGGGTATGTCTTTTGTTTTCCATTATCTTTTATCTCTCTCCTTCACAATATCTGCACTTAAAGTCAATAAAGGACACATGTGGAATTGTAAATTGTATGTGGCGAAAAAAATGTATCTCTTTCTGCACAAAAACCCAAAATTTTATTGTGCTGTGTTATCCAAATTATCTTTATTTTAAGAGAAAAACTTATTTCGTTTCCACGGGAAATAATCTGTCAAGCAATAGTTCAAAATCTTCTGTTTTTACGGGTTTGGAAAGGTAATCGTCCATACCGAGATTCATGTATTTCTCTTTGTCGCCTTCAAAGGCATTGGCACTTAACCCCACAATGGGCGGCAAGTTGTCATATAATTTCTTTAATTGACGGGTTGCTACAATACCATCCATAACAGGCATCTGAATATCCATAAGGATCAGATCGTAAACGCCTGGTGTAAAAATCTCGATAGAATTTGCTCCATCAGAGGCAATGGTTACTTGATGCCCTAATTCTTCGAGCATGAGTTGAATGACCATCTGGTTTACTTTTTTGTCTTCTACCAGAAGTATTTTCAACTGTTTGTCTTTCTGTCTTTTTTTGTTTGTAAGATTTTTATTTGCTGCAGACATTTTTGACAGATCAGATATTTCGGTCTGAATTGTAAACCAAAACCTGCTTCCCTTGCCAGGTTGACTCTCTACCCCAATATCCCCACCCAGGAGAACAGAAAGTTCGCGGCAGATAGAAAGTCCAAGTCCTGTACCTTCTATGGTGCTAATTTCATTGGCTTCTATTTGTGAAAAGGGTTTGAAAAGATGTTTGTGAAGTAAAGGATCAATGCCTATACCCGTATCCCAGACTTCAATCCTTAGTAAAATAGAATTTTTTTGAGAGACATTGTTTTTTTGGCATTTATCGGGGAAAACAGAAAGGGTTATTTTTCCTTCGTTGGTAAATTTTACGGCATTGGAAACAAGGTTGGTGAGTATTTGATTGAGACGCTGCCTGTCTGTTTTTATATATGCAGGTATTTGGGGCGATATTTTTATTTGCAATTCGATGGGTTTGTGGCATATAGAATAAAACAGGTTTTCCACATCATCAAAAACAGAACTTGATGGAAATACAGTATTTACCAGTTTTATTTGTCCGGATTCAATTTTTGAATAGTCGAGGATCAGATTAATAATATGCCTGAGATTTTCGCCTGACTGGCGCATGGTATCTACATAAAGTTTTTGTTTTTCATCGAGGTTGGTTTTGGAAAGAATATCTGCCAAACCCATTATGCCAGTGAGTGGTGTACGGATTTCATGACTCATATTGGCAAGAAATTTTTGCTTGAATTCGGCCGAATTTCGGGCAATATCTACCTCCTGTTTCAATTCTTTTGATTTTTTTATGTTGGTTATATCGCGCATGATACCCAGAATCAAAGGAGTTTTGTCGGTAGAAACCTCGGTAGTGCTTACTTCCACATCCTTTACATCACCTTTTGGTGTCTTGATCTGAAATTCATAAACATGAGGGATATCTTCTCCGCGCAATCGGGCTTCATATCTGCTTTTTACTATTTCTTTTCCTTTGCCGGTGAGTGTATTCCAAAGATTGAAATCTTTTTCCAGAATTTCTCCGGCGGAATATCCCATAATATGGCAAAACTGTTTGTTTACATATTCAAATTTTGTACCCTTGATCATGTAAATACCATCAAAAACATTATCCAGTAATAGCTGGTACTTTTTTTGAGAAGATTTTATTTCTCTTTCTGCTTTTTTGGAGTCGGTAATGTCTCTTACAATGGCCAATATTTGGTTTTGGTTGTGTATAACCATTCTACTGTCATAGTATTTTAATCCCTGATCTGTTTTGGCAGAGTATTGATATTGCTGAGGTTGTCTGGTTTCAAACAGTTTTTTTTGTGCTCTGAAGTGCCATTCCACAATGTTTTCAGGTAACAGATCACGGATGTTTTTATTCAAAAAATCTTTGGGAGGAATAATGGTTTGGGAATTAGCAGGGATGTGAGAGTCTAAAAAAACACCTTCCTGGTTGAAAAGAAACATCATGTCGGGGATGGCTTTCAGCAGAGATTGATTCCGCTGATTGCTTTCTTCGAGTTTCTGAAGCGTTTTGGTAAGTTTAAGATTGGTTTGGGTTACTTCATCATTGAGGGCATGGTACTCTTCATTTGCCTGGTTCAATTCTTTATTGATGCTGAGGTATTCCTGGTTTTGTTTTTTTAATTCTTCCTGACTTTTCCTGAGTTGCCCGAGTGTATTTCTTAGATCTTCGCTGGTTTTCTTCCGCCTTGCTACCTCTTTTTGGAGCATGAAATTGTTGTATGCTTTTTGGGTGAGTTCATTTACAAATATGAAAAGCATTTCAGCAGTTTTCTGAAATTTTTCCAGCGACATTTCAGGTACCATTTCAAGTGCTTCTTCAAAAGTTTTTTTGTCAATGCCTATTTCGTGGGCATATGCTAATATTTTATTTTTACCGAATTGGTTGTTTTTGATTTGCCCTATCATCCAATTCCCCAAATGTCTTCCCTCAATAACAATGCTAACCCCTGCATCCCATAATCCACCGTTCAGACAGGATCTTATTGTGGGTTTATGTGCATTGGCTTTTACTGATTCTGCATCTGAATCATAACAGTTTTGGCGACCGGGAAGAGTTTGTCTGATCAATTGGCAAAACAATGAGAACTTACTTGACCGGGTTACTGGTGTGCCATCCGGCAGGGTTATCAGAGAGGCAACACCCATGGCTTCAGAAAAAATATCTTGCTTATGCTGCAATTCTTCCCTGGAAAAGAGATCTAATAAAACCAAATTCTCCAGGATTTCATTATGTTCCCGACCTGAATTTCTGTCTGCCATTTTTAAAATCCCTTAGATTGCTAAGATGTGGAAGTGTAAAAATATTTAATATATCGAATAAAAATCTAAGAGATTTACTGCTTTTCAGATTTTAACATTTTCTGCATAGGTTTGTAAAGATTTCGTTAACTGATAAGAAAAAACGGTTGATCAAATTACTTTTCTTACTCACTCTCTGGCCTCAGCATCAGGGTAATCTTCGTCTGTACTCTCCAATGGATGAATTTCAAGCACAGAGGTGGGTGTACGGCGAAAAAGTTCGCCCAGACTATCAAACTCTTTTCTGTAAAAAAGTCCAACTCCTTGAGTGTACGGAGCAGTATTATTGAGTATATCAAAAGTATTGGAGCGATTAAAAGCTTTTATACGAAATTTTCCTTCAGGTGTAATTTTTACTTCTACATTTACATCGCCAATAATATTGCTGGTGCGCTGGTTTTGGGCGGGGTGGTTTCCTGCCACCCCCAGATTGCCATCAATAATCACCCGGTCGTCAAATAGCTGGGTTGAGAGTGCAACTTCCAGTTCCTGGCTGCTGATCTGGTCTCCCGGACGATAATTTACACCAATATCAAAATCGTTGCTGATTTGCGACAACCAATTGCTCAATTGATTGGAAAGCAATTCTGAGGAGGTAGACCCCATACCGTATCCCAGGGCAGTGTTTAAACCGTCTTCGGGTGGTACAAACCTGTTGAGAATCAGCAACGAGAACACCTGCCGGTTCATTTCCTGCTCGGTGGTGATAAGGCGGTCTATCATCTCATTCATAGACTCATCAGCCCCGGGCATTTGTATATCAAAACTTATGGAAGGATTGAATAGTTTGTCTTGCAGGATCAGAACGGTTTCTACAGGTACTCGTCTGGAAAAATTATTTGTTGTATCGGTTTGACTGATTGCCAGGTCATGCAGTGAAGTGCGTGTACGATACAACGCAGTAACATCTATATCGGCATCATAAGGATCGCCGTTCCAACGTATTTTACCTCCCTGAGCGACCCGAAATCTTTTATTGATAAGGTTTTGCAGTGTAAAAAGATAATCTCCTTCCTCAATGTTGTAATCGCCGTACATGTTAAATTCTCCCTGGTTGTTATATTCTATATTCAGATTTCCAAAACCTCTTCCTCTGATGATATCGCCGATCTGAGAATCAAAAATAATTTGTATTTCAGATTCGGGAGTTACTTCCAGGTCAAGGTTCAGGTTCAGGTCTGAATAAGAGGGGATTGCGCCAGACAGATTGCTGTTATCTACCTGCTCATTTGGTGCAACAAATTTAATAAAGTTAGATTGGGCAACTTCACTTCCCGTATAATCAAGTGGTAAAAAGAAGCGGGTGCCCTTTTCTGCTTTTGCCGTAATATCAATGGCAATATCATTGGTGGGTCCGTGCACCCTTAGCAATCCACTGGCGAAAGCTTTACCATAAAATAGCTCATTGTGACGTTGTTGAGTATTAAGCGCAATGATTTTGTTAAGCAAAAGCGAAATGTCTACTTCAAAATTTTTAAAATTATCATGTCTGATAATACCCGAAACGTTGGCCGTATTACCGATGGTATCATTTAAAACGAGATTTTGAAAACTGAAGTGTCCTTTTCCTATTTCAATTTCATGGGCAAAAGAGTAGGAAGTATTCAGATAATCAATTTTCAGACCGGTGCGTAACAAACGGGCTTTCCCGCTTAATTCGGGCGATTGCAAAGGGCCTTCCAAACGCAAATTGCCTGTGGCTAAACCTCTGAATCGTGAAGAAAAAGTACTCACATACCGGCTAAAGACAGACATTTTCAGGTTTTCGATGCGGATGTCCAGGTCAAAATTATCTTTTTCCCGGTCGGGATAAAAATACCCCGAAGCAGTCAGGGGTTTGTTATATCCCACGTTGCCATAATAGATCAAATCGGTATCAACCCTGAAACCATTTCGTTCTGCATCCCAATAGCTGGTAAAATTGATATCTCCCAGATGATCGTTGTTGAAGGCAAAATCTTTGATGAGCAAATCTGCAGAAATATTGGGTGTTTTCCTTAATGACGACACAGACAGTCGGCCATTTCCAATCCCTGAAAAATCTACCTTTTTGTCCTTTAACAAGATCATAAAATTTTCAATATCAAAATTGTTAAGAAAAACTTCAAGCAAATCATCGGGGTTATTACTGATGGTACCATCAACAATGAGAAACTCATCCATTTTGTATAAAAACAAATTGGCAATATCGATCCTTGAGGAATCGATCGCTATTTGATTGTCGGGACTAACTGTCCACAATGAATCGTTCACAATGGCATAAGAGGGCAAAAACTGAAATTGTGCAGACTCCGGAGATTTTACAATACCAAGTCCTTCAACATTGCCCCTGTTTTGTGGAATCTTTTGATCATCGCCCCAATGTGTTGTTAAATTTAGTGTATCATTGTAAACAAGAGCATGGGTTGAAAACATATCGAGACTTAAAGAGTCCTCCAAAAACAACCTGTTACTTTTTGCTGCCATTTCAAATTGAGAAGAATCAGAATCAATCTGAAGCAAAAAATCTTCTAATCTGGTGTTGTTTATAGCAATGAAATCTGCATTGCCAACTAACTCTATCTTATTGAGCGAAGCATCAAATAATCCCTCAAAGATAGCAGTTGTATCTATTTCCAATTCAGGAAGAATAAGAGAAGTAACTGAGGGTAACTGCTGTTTGGCATATATGCTGAATGTGAAATTTTGTGACAAATCCTGGTTATAGTCATTAATGCTATCAAAAGTAAAACCAGAAGGGGTGTATCCTGCAAGAGTCCTTTCAAAAGATTTCGAAAGTGTTTGATAATTGATTTTGCCTTCCATATTAAAATCCAGAAAATCTGAAGAGAATTTCAATAGTTTTTCATCATTGTTCATAATGAAACTGTTCAGGGAGATAACATCTGTTTTGAACTGGTCAACAATGGTATCATTTGAATCATTGCTGATTTCAGGATTTTGAGTGTTGTTCTGTGCAAGTCGCCTGAACCAGGTTTTATATGCAGTAAGTTCACCCTCAAGATTGTTTACCATATCTCCACTACCCTCTATGGCAATGATTGTGCTTAATATGTTTTGATGCAGCGAATCGGCAGGCAAAATGTTTAGTTCAGAAAGATTGGCATTATCAATTTGTGCAGTAAAGTTTACATAGGGTATATTCTGGCTGAAGTCGGCCAAACCACTAAAATCCAGGAAAATATTAGGATCATCAAGCATCACATTTCCATTGAATTTTTTGTTGAAATAATGACCTGCTATATCCAGGTTTCTGTATCTGTAGTTTTTAAAGTCGGCATAATCAACCTCTCCGGTAACATTGAGATCAAAATCGCTGAAATTTCTGGAAGAACCTTCCAGGTTAGCACTAAGGTCTATGAAACCTAAAAGTTCAGGTTCACCGGTAAATCTGGCAAGGTCGAATTCCTCAAGAGAAAGGTTTCCCTTATAGTTGATATTTCGAAATTGATTGTTGCTCACAATGGCAATATCTGTTGACATGTTACCCAGAGCAGAAGTAAAATTTCCATAAGCAACAAAATCATGGAGAAACCCTGTAATTTTTCCTGAAAAAGATATAGCTCCTAAATTGATTAAATCTTCGGGAAGTTGAAAGTTCTCATCAAAAGGATTTGCGGAACCAGGAAAATAAAAAGTTTCAAAATCATTTTTGTTGGAAACGAAATTTTCTACGTTGAAATTCACAAAGGTATTTTCGGTGTCCGGTAAGCCCGACAGAAAAAAATCACCCTGAAAAACAGATGACAGACCATATCTTATATTGATATTGGAACCTTTTGCCTGCGCAAGTGTTCCGGAGAATGTGCCCTGCAGGTCTATCGCATTATCCAATCCATAAACATCGTTGATGAAATATCCAACATCCTTCAGGCGTAGCGTGGAAGGTTTAATATCGACAAGAAAATTAAGATCATGGAAAGGGTTTTGAAAAGCCTCTAATCCCTCATATTCGGTTGTAAGATCCATGAAGAGGCGACTATGTTGAGTTTGCAGGGCAAAATTGTGGATCCAGATGCTTTGGTTTGAAAAGAAAAAATTAGTTTTGGCATTTTTGATCTCAAAACCGTTATTGTCAATTACAGAAAGTCCATGCAAATGCGCCATCAGTGTATCTCCGGAAAGAGAAATGTCTCTGATGTCGATATCAAGATCGGTGAAGGCAAACGCGGAGGGATTAAAACCGGGTGTCTCTATGGTTTGATTCTGATCTTTCAGCGAAAGCGATGAAGAGGAAAGTGCCAGTGCCCTGAGCACAAAATTCCATTTGGGTTTTGATGGATCCGGCGGGGGCAGATCACTGAAATAATCTACCAGAAACTGGTAATTGTATATGTTTTCGTCAGGGTACTTTTGCAGGTTTACATTGGCATCACGCACTTTGATCATATCAAGGGTAATATGCCGCCGGGTAAAGTTTACCTTGTTTACGTTTAAGGTGAGTTCTTCTGCATGCAGAAGAACATTTTTCCGGGCGTCTTCAATGGTAATATCGCTGATCACGATATGAAGCAACCAGTTGATGTCAACACCACCAACACTAACATGCGTTTGTAGTTGCTCAGAGATATATGCTGCCGCTTTTCCGGTCAGATAGGTTTGTACTTTACTGCTTCTCAGTACCAGAAAAAACACCACAGGAATCATGATCATCACCAAAAGAGTGATGAAAACAGCATAACTTGTTTTTTTGGTACCTTTGTTGCTCATTATTTAAAAAAAATAAACGCTTTTAAGCACTTAAATGTTACATGGATACTTATATTCTGGGAATTGAATCATCCTGTGATGATACTTCAGCAGCAGTTCTTAAAAACACCAATATTCTTGCCAACATCATTGCAGGTCAGGATGTTCACAAATTTTATGGTGGCGTAGTGCCTGAGTTGGCATCAAGAGCACACCAGCAAAATATTATTCCAGTCATTCACAAAGCTTTAAGTGAGGCTAAAGTAAACA
>CAYPFV010000044.1:0-19501 GCA_964410015.1 uncultured Bacteroidales bacterium | reverse complement strand
GGCTTGCGATGACTGAAAAACAGGAGTTTACTTTTCGTAAATGACTGTTTTGAAGACGAGCATAAGGCAGCAATGGCGTTTTCTTGCAAGCACTAAGTAAGACAATTTTCTGTTTTATCTCTCCGGATTTTCCTTTTACATTGCAAAAGAAACATCCATCTGGCGAAAATCAACGATGAAATGCCAGACAGGTGTTTTCTTTCTTTATGCTTTCTTTTTTATTGATTGCTGCCTGTGAGGTTTTTATGATTTTCCCGTTTCCGAAAACCTGTTTCTTTGTTTAAACAAATGTTAGACAAAGTTCAACGAACCCCTGATTTTGTCATTTTTAATGTATTATTAATCAAAAAATTAAGCCACTTGGTTGATAACTTTTGCCGATTGTTAATAATCTCTCGGAAAAGGTAAGGCTTTTGTTTTTTATCTTCGCTATATCAAAATTCCCAACAGAAATTTCTAATTTCTTCTATCCAAAAATTAAGTAATCTAATTTTATAACATAAAAACAAAACTTCGGAAAATCATGGATAATAATGAAGCAGGACAAGTAGTAACAAAACAACAAAAAAAAGAGGAATCTACAAACTTATACAATGAAGTTTTGGGAAACAGAACCACCCCAATGCCTCAGATTGACAGCGACGAGGAGCAGCCCGCAACGGAAAAAAATCCCGAAACCAAACCTCCAAAAACCTTAAAAAAATATACCTACAGCGAAGCAGTGAAAAAATCTACAGAATATTTCAAAGGTGATAGTCTGGCAGCAGGTGTATGGGTAAATAAATATGCCTTAAAAGATTCTCATGGCAATATTTATGAACTAACACCCGACGATATGCATCGCAGGTTGGCTAAAGAGATTGCGCGTATCGAAAATAAATACCCTAATCCGATGAGCGAACAAGAAGTTTTTTCGCTTCTGGAAAGGTTTAAATATATTGTTCCGCAGGGAAGCCCGATGGCTGGCATCGGCAATCCTTATCAGATCGGGTCTTTGTCAAATTGTTTTGTTATTGGCAATCGGGATGCCGATTCGTATGGGGGTATCATGAAAGTGGATGAAGAGCAGGTACAGCTGATGAAACGCAGAGGCGGTGTGGGGCATGATCTCTCACACATCCGGCCCAAAGGAAGTCCTGTAAAAAACAGCGCCCTTACCTCTACCGGACTTGTACCTTTTATGGAAAGATACTCTAATTCAACCCGCGAAGTAGCCCAGGATGGCAGAAGAGGTGCTTTGATGTTGAGTGTCTCTGTTAAGCATCCTGATTCAGAAGGATTCATCAATGCAAAACTGGAAGAAGGAAAAGTAACTGGTGCCAATGTATCTGTGAAAATCACCGATGATTTTATGCAAGCTGTTGTAGATAATAAACCATACGTACAGCAGTATCCTATTGAATCTGATAATCCTGTCTATGAAAAAACCATTGATGCCCGCGCCCTTTGGAATAAAATTGTGCACAATGCATGGCGGTCTGCCGAACCCGGTATTCTTTTCTGGGATACAGTGATTCGTGAATCTGTACCCGATTGCTATGCCGATTACGGATTTACAACCGTTTCTACCAACCCCTGTGGCGAAATTCCACTTTGTCCATACGATAGTTGCCGTCTTTTGGCTATCAATCTTTTTGGTTATGTTGAAAATCCTTTCCAGGAAAACGCTTATTTTAATTTTGAACTTTTTAAAGATCATGCACGCTATGCTCAGCGGATTATGGATGATATTATTGACCTGGAACTGGAAAAAATTGATGCCATTCTTGCCAAAATACAAGCTGACCCCGAATCTGAAGAAGTGAAAAAAGTAGAACGCGACCTGTGGTTAAAGATTCGTGAAAAATGCATTCAAGGCCGGCGCACAGGTGTAGGTATTACTGCCGAAGGCGATATGCTTGCTGCATTGGGGTATCGCTACGGAACAACGGAAGCAACCGATTTTTCCGTGAAAATTCATCAAACACTCGCCATCGAAGCCTACCGCTCATCTGCAATCATGGCAGGTGAAAGAGGTACTTTCACTGTATATGATGCCCAACGCGAAGAAAATAATCCTTTTATCAACCGCCTTTTTGATGCTGACCCTTCCCTGAAAGAGATCATGCAGAAAAACGGACGTCGTAATATTGCATTACTTACCATTGCCCCTACAGGTAGTGTTTCGCTCATGACACAAACTACTTCTGGTATTGAACCCGTGTTTATGGTTGCCTACAAAAGAAGAAGAAAAGTAAACCCCAACGACAAAAATGTCAGGGTCGATTTTATTGATGAAGTTGGCGACCACTGGGAAGAGTATAATGTTTTTCATCACAAATTTGAAGATTGGCTCAAAATTAACGGATACGACATTGGCGAAGTGAAAAAAATGAAACAGGAAGACCTTGCTCAGATCATTGAAAAATCGCCTTACCACAAAGCTACTGCCAATGATGTAGATTGGGTTTCAAAAGTTTCTATGCAAGGTGCTGTGCAAAAATGGGTTGACCACTCTATCAGTGTTACTGTAAACATCCCCAATGAAGTTACCGAAGAATTGGTTGGTGAAATTTATAAAACTGCCTGGGAAAGCGGATGCAAAGGTGTTACTGTATATCGCGATGGATCTCGTTCGGGTGTATTGGTTACCGGAAAGGATAAGAAAAATAAGAATGAATTCAAAGAAACCGATGCTCCCAAAAGACCAAAAGTGCTCGATGCAGAAGTGGTCAGATTTAACAACAATGCCGAAAAATGGGTTGCCGTTGTGGGGATTCTTAACGACAGACCTTATGAAATATTTACAGGTAAAGCAGAAGGTTTTTACCTGCCACCCTACGTTGAAAAAGGCAAAGTGATCAAAAATAAAATGTCATCCGGTGAGAAACGTTACGATTTCCAGTTTGAAGACCTCGACGGATATAAAGTAACCATTGAAGGATTGTCAAGATCTTTTGATAAAGAATACTGGAATTATGCCAAACTCATCTCCGGAATCCTTCGACATGGAATGCCACTGCCCTCTGTTGTTGATGTAATTGAAGATATGAATCTGAGTGGCGACACATTGCACACCTGGAAAAACGGCGTTGCAAGAGCATTGAAAAAGTTTATCCCTGACGGAACAAAAGCACAGGGACGCATCTGCAAATCATGCAATCAGGAATCGGTAATCTACCAGGAGGGGTGTTTGATCTGTGCTCATTGTGGCGAAAGTAAATGTGGATGATCATCAACCCGGATAAAAATACCTTTTCATAATTTGCCTGAATTATGATTCGAACCCTTTCGTTTTTCCCGAAAGGGTTTTTTTTGTTTGCAGATGATTCTCCGTTTACTTTCCGCAAACTTGTTCTATGTTAAAAATTAATATTGAGATTTAGCCGTGCTGTTACCAATTATTTCCCATCCCGGGCTAAGCGGAATTTGCAATTCTGATTGATCAGTTCTCACAACCCCGCTTGCCCGTCCTCCTGCGACTTCCAGCTTGTCGGACGACTAAAAATATAATACAGGTTTCTGAAATTATAAAGCATATCCCTACTCAAATAATTTAAAACAGAAAAAAACAGGTAAGTCCAATATTTCCTTTAATTTAGCATCTTCAAAAAAATAATCATACAAACGATGCTTTTTGCAGCACTTCTCTTATCTCTGGTACTGATTTTTTCCGGAGGTTGTCTTTTAGAAAAGAAGGGCTACATTTGTTTCAACAACCTTAAAACCAAAAATATAAACACATGAAGTTGGCACGAAGAAATGCAATGTTTTCCCTGAGTTTGCTGAGCGGATTGCTGCTTACCTTCAGTTGGCCTGAAAATGGCATGCCTCTGTTGAGTTTTATTGCACTGGTACCACTTTTAATCATGGAGAACTTTGTGTTGAACAACAAGGAAAGGTTCAGCAAATACGCTGTTTTTCTTTTATCCTGGTTTGCTTTTATTGTTTTCAACGCATTTACTACCTGGTGGATTGCACATGCTACCATTCCCGGTGCATTGGTTGCTGTTTTTCTCAATGCATTATTCATGGCTTTACCGTTTGCACTATTGCATGCGGCACGAAGGATTTTGCCGGGCAAGCAGGGGTCGGTATCTATTCTGGTGTTTTGGCTGAGTTTCGAATTTTTACATATGAACTGGGATTTGAGCTGGAGCTGGCTCAATCTGGGTAATGTTTTTGCTACCATGCCACGTGTGGTACAATGGTACGAATATACTGGTGTGTTGGGAGGTACAGCTTGGATCATCATTATGAATCTTTGTTTTTTTGGTATTTACAAAGCCTATAGCAAAAGTGTACAAACCATAACCGTAAAAAGAAACCTTACCGATCAGAACGCTATTGAGAAACAGAAAAAGGAGATTTACCTTGCTAATCTCGAGCAGTTTAAGATCATCAAGTACAGAACACAAATGGGGATCATCACCTTGTTCTTTTTGCTTACCCCCACCATTATTTCTTTTGTCATGTGGAGCAATTATCAGATCCCTTCTGGTGATCATGCCGAAATTGTTATTGTACAGCCTTCGCGGGATCCTTATGCAAATCCAAAAGAAAAAAGCGAGGAAAAACAATGGGCTGATGAGTTGATCGAAATGGCTAAGCAAAAAGTTACCGAAGACACAAGGTTTGTGATTGCACCAGAGGCTGCTTTGCCTGGAGGACTTTGGAGAGATCGTCCTGAAGAAAATTACGGATACCGCCAAATCAAAAAATTTACCGCCCGTTACGATTCGCTTACCTGGATAACGGGTGCTATGGTTTACCAGTTGTATGAACCCGGAGACAATCTGTCAGAAACTGCAAGGTATGTTGAGGAAATGGGTGCTTATATCGATATTTACAATGCTGCCGTTTTGATCGACTCGCATGGAGATACCAGATTTTATTTTAAATCGAAACTGGTGCCGGGAATAGAAAAAATGCCCTGGGCTTCCTACCTCAAACCCCTTGCAAAATTGGTGGAAAGATTTGGCGGTACATCCACCAGCCTGGGTGTGCAAAAACAAAGAACTGTGTTCGATATCATGGATAACAGTACTAAGGTAGCGCCTGTGATTTGTTATGAATCTATTTACGGTGAATACGTGAACGACCAGATCAGGCTCGGACCAGATTTGATCTTTATCCTCACCAATGACGGATGGTGGAAAGATACACCCGGATATCGCCAGCATAATCATTACGCGCGGCTGCGCGCCATTGAAACAAGGCGCAGCATCGCAAGGGCAGCCAGCACGGGCATCTCTTCTTTCATTACTCCCAAAGGACAGTTTTACCAGACTACCCAATGGTGGGAAAAAGAAACGATCATAGAATCCTTACCTTTAAACAATAAAATGACCTTTTATGTGAAAACGGGTGATTACATCGGAAGGATATCAGTCTTTGTGCTTATCCTGCTTCTTTTTTACATGATCTCTCAAAAAATAATCAAGAAAAAAACCAACCAGGATATTTACTGATATTCGGGATACTTTTCAAAAAATGCTGCTGTATTCTGGGCTGCCTCTTCCACGGTTTTAAAACGGATGTTGAGTTCCCTTTGTGCTTTCTCATTGGAAAATTCGTAGCGACTGTTGGCGCTTCTGGCTGTTTCGCGCGTTATGAGCGGATTGCTTCCCGTTACCAAACTGCGAATCTTTTCCAACCGCCAGGCTATCTCACTCATTGTGCGTCCTGCTCGGAAAAACGGCGGGCGCACACCCGCATATTTAGCAAAAATTTCAAAAAGTAACTTATAAGAAATATTTTCACTGTTTAATATGTATCTTTCGTTGCTGATATCGCTTTCCATGAGTAAATGCATAGCCGAGGCCACATCGCGGGCGTCAACAAAACCAGTAGAACCGCTGCTGTAAAAGCGTAAACCATTTTTTACCGTTGTAAACAACCGCGCACTACTCCTGTTGGGATCGCCCGGGCCTATAATCACCGAAGGGTTTACGATTACTACATTCATTCCCTCTTCCGATCCACGCCAAACTTCCCGCTCTGCTCCAAATTTACTGATCGAATAATATGAATTCTTTTTAGATGTTTTCCAGATCAGCGACTCATCTACCCAGGTGCCCTTGTCGGGCCTGCCAACAGCGGCTATACTACTGCAATGGCAAAACTTTTCAACCCCTTCCTTTAAACTTACATTTACCAGGTTGGCTGTTCCTTCAATGTTGATCTTTAGCATTTGAGGACGCTCAGAAGGGATAAAAGACACAACAGCAGCACAATGATAAACCTTTTTTATGCCTTTGATTGCTTCCTGTAAACTCAAAATGTCTGAAACATTCCCATCAACCCATTCAATTAGCTTGAATTGCTTCTGATAACCGGTGGGGTTATACCAGTAAAAAATCTTTTCTAATATATCCATCCGGCTTTCCCGGCGCTTGAGTGCGCGTACCTTATTTCCTTCAAGGGTTAGTTTGTATAATAAATGGGAACCAACAAGCCCGGTTCCCCCTGTTAATAATATCATGATGAAAATATTATATTTTAATTATAAATTCAGTTGCTGTTTTTATCTAAAATACCATCTGGCAACTGGAACGAAGCTATCGGTCTTAAAATTAAAAATAAAATTTGTCTTTTTTGTTTGATAGTATGTACTTTTGAAGGTTTTTTTGAAAACACTAAAAAATAAAGTAAGTAGTAAGTTTTTTCAATGCTAATTAACCAACCCTCTAAAATGAATTTTGTAGAAGAACTGACCTGGAGAGGCATGATACATGACATGATGCCCGGTACCGAAGAACAACTCAAAAAAGAAATGACAACCGCATACGTGGGCATAGACCCCACTGCCGATTCTTTGCATATCGGACATCTGGTTTCTATCATGATGCTTAAACACCTGCAAATAGCAGGACATAAACCCATTGCATTGGTAGGTGGTGCTACGGGGATGATCGGAGACCCAAGCGGTAAAAGCCAGGAAAGAAATCTGCTCTCAGAAGAGGTGCTCAGAAAAAATGTAGATGCCATCAAACAACAACTGCAAAAGTTTCTCGATTTTGAAACCGGTGAAAATAAAGCCGAAATTGTTAATAACTACGACTGGATGAAGGATTTTTCTTTCCTTGGATTTTTAAGGGAAGTAGGCAAAAATATTACTGTAAATTATATGATGGCAAAAGATTCGGTAAAGAAAAGACTCGAAACAGGTATTTCCTTTACTGAGTTTACCTATCAATTGGTTCAGGGATACGATTTCTTGTATCTTAACCAAAACAAAAACTGTAAACTTCAAATGGGGGGATCTGATCAGTGGGGCAACATTACCACTGGTACAGAACTTATCCGCAGAAAAACCGGCGGCGAAGCCTTTGCGCTTACCTGCCCGCTTATTACAAAAGCTGATGGCGGCAAATTTGGTAAAACTGAAAAGGGAAATATTTGGCTCGATCCCAGGTATACATCACCATACCAGTTTTATCAGTTTTGGCTCAATTGCTCTGATGAAGATTCTGAAAAGTACATCAAAATATTTACCCTTTTCTCTAAAGAAGAAATTGAACAGATACTTCTTGATCATTCAGAAAAACCCCACCTGAGACAATTACAGAAAGCACTGGCCAAAGACCTTACCATTCGGGTGCATGGCGAGCAAGATTATCAGGCAGCGGTGGAAGCATCTGAAATATTGTTCGGAAAAGGAACCACCGACACTCTTAAAAACCTATCAGAACAGGTTCTCCTTGATGTTTTTGAAGGGGTTCCTATGTTTGAAATATCATCTTCACATCTTTCAGCAGGAATTCCTGTTATTGATTTTTTGGCGGTAAATACACAAATATTAAAATCGAAAGGGGAAGCCAGAAGGGCTCTGAAAGAAGGAAGCATCAGTATCAATAAAAATAAAGTAGACGAATCTTTTCAACTAACCAGGGATGCATTGCTCAATCAAAAATACATTCTGGCGCAAAAGGGTAAAAAAAATTATTTCCTGGTAAAAATTGCCAAATGATTCTTTCTTAAGTGCCATTCCCAAAACTCAATTTTATTTTTTTCAATATTGCTATTTTCGCTTGGAGTTTACCCGGAAAAATAAAAAAACTGAAAGCAAATGACCCACTCTACATCTGACCCTGTTTATCTTGCCTTTGATTTTGGCGCCGAGAGCGCCAAAGCAGTAGCTGGTAGCATTCAAAATAAAAAATTGGAATTCAGAGAAATATACAGGTTTCCCACTGGATTTCTCGAACTCAGAAATCACTATTTCTGGAATGTTTACCGTTTTTATGAAGAAATTATCAAAGCTTTGAAGCAGACTGCTGTAAGCGAAAATATTCAACCTCATTCCATTGCATTCGATACCTGGGGGGTAGATTTTGGTCTTCTCGACCGCAATGGATTATTGATCAGAACTCCTTTTGCCTATCGTGACCCGCAAGGGGCGGAAGCAATGAATCATTTTCATCAGAATAAAATGACACCCAGGGATATTTATCAGCTTACCGGTATATCCATGCAACCCTTCAATAGTCTTTATCAAATATGGGCACTCAGCAAAAGAAATGATTTTGTCTTTGCACAGGCCGAAAAGTTGCTTTTCATGCCCGACCTTATGAATTATTTTCTCTCGGGTGTACAAAAAACTGAATTTAGTTTTGCCACCACAACGCAACTTTTCAATCCCCAAAAGTATGCCTGGGAAGAAAAACTGCTGCAAATTGCGGGGTTGAGATCTTCCTTGCTCAATGATATTGTTGAACCGGGAGAAATACTTGGCAATGTTTGCCATTCTGTTGAGAAACAGACAGGTTTGAAAGACACAAAGATCGTTTCGGTTTGCTCGCACGATACTGGTTCGGCTATTGTTGCAGTGCCTGCCCTGGATGATAACTGGGCATTTATCAGCTCTGGCACCTGGTCGCTGATGGGGGTGGAAACTGAAAAACCCGTGATATCTCAAAAAGCATTTGATTGGAATTTTTCCAATGAAGGGATTGATAAAAACAGGTATCGCCTGTTGAAAAACATCATGGGAATATGGATTCTGCAGGGTTGCAAAAGATCGTGGGATAAGCCCGGAAATATTTACCATTATGCCGATCTGGTTAAAATGGCTGAGCAGGCAAAACCATTCGCAACCTTCATAGACCCCGACGATCAATTGTTCTTCAACCCTGACGATATGCCCGCAGCTATAGACCATTTTTGCCAGCGTACCAACCAGCAAAAACCTGCCTCAAAAGGGGAGTATGTAAGAGTGATTATAGAAAGCCTTGCCCTGAAATACCGCATGGTTTTAGAGCAACTTACCCATATTACCTCTGGTAAGATCGATAAAATACATATTATTGGTGGAGGAATACAAAACCAACTCCTTTGCCAGTTTGCTGCCAATGCCACTGGTAAAACAATAGTTGCCGGACCTGTAGAAGGTACTGCTCTAGGGAATATTGGCATGCAGGCTAAAGCTGCGGGACAAATAGAGAGTATTGAAGAAATACGCCATTTGATCAAAAATACATTTGAACTGAAAATTTACACTCCCATCGATGGGGCTAAATGGGAAAAGGCCTATGACCGCTTCAGAAAAATCTGTTCCCCCTCAACCTGAACCCGCTGTCTGATCATTCACCTCAATCTCAACAGCAACCTCGCGCCCAAATTTAGAATGAGTATAAATAACTTTCTGCAAATTGCTTTGCACTAAATTATTCTATCTTTGTGATGGAAACACTTAAAATTCAGCTCTTAAGGCATTGTTGCCCCGCAAATTCATTCATGGTAAAAAATACCTGATAAGGTTTAAAAAACAGCACATTCACCCTATGCAAAAAATAAAGGAACACCCCATTTTAAAGATCGGGAAAGGGGAACAAACAACTTTTCTGTATAAAGGTAAAGAGATTGTTGCCACTAAAGGTTATACCATTGCTGCTGCATTACATCAGGCAGGCTTTCCGGTACACAGTCATAGTTTAAAAAATCGCAGCCGCAGCCTTGAATGTGGTATAGGAAAATGCGGCGCCTGCGAAATGCTGGTTGATGGAAAAATCCGTCGTATATGCATCACCCTTTGCGATGATGTAGGGGAGGTTTCGGAAATTCCTCATGGCTTCGTTGCAAATCCTATGAAATATACCCATAAGGGTACACAGAGAATTTATAAAACCGATGCAGTGATTGTAGGAGCAGGACCTGCAGGATTGGCTGCCCGCGAAATTCTATACGAGCATGCTGTAAACAATATTGTTGTTGACAGCAATGCTGAGATCGGCGGACAATTCAACATGCAAACCCATCAGTTCTTTTTTTTCGAAAAAGAGAAAAAGTATGGAGGATTAAGGGGTTTTGAAATATCTGAAATGCTCGCAGGTGATAATCTGAATGGGATTATGCTTGATTCTACCGTTTGGGATATCCTGGAAAACAATCGTGTAGCAGTAAAAAATTTTAAAACACAGGATATTTTTTATATTGATTGCCAGTATTTTATTGTTGCCACGGGCGCTGTACCTTTTTTGCCCACTTTTCACAATGACGATATGCCTGGCGTTTATACGGCTTCTGTCATCCAAAAAATGATGAATGTGGAGCATACATTGCTTGGAAAAAATATCCTTACCGTGGGTGCCGGAAATATTGGTTATCTGACAAGTTATCAGCTTACCCAGGCGGGTGCAAGGGTAAAAGCCATTGTGGAAGCGCAAAATTTTGAAGGAGGCTTTCCTGTTCAGGCAAACCGGGTGCGAAGACTGGGAATACCTATTTTGCTCAATCATTTGATCCTGGAAGCAATCCCAAATAAAAAGGGCGATGGGATAAGCGCCGCCGTAGTGGCAAAAGCCGAAAACTTTAATGCCATACCCGGAACCGAAAAGTTGATTGATGGCATTGATGCCATTAATATTTGCACCGGGTTGATGCCCGATAACAACCTGCTTGTCAAAGGACGCGAAATGTTTGGCAGAAGATGCCTGGGCGCCGGTGATGCCGTTAAAATCGGAGAGGGCACCAGTGCTGTTCTCCGTGGAAAACAGGCTGCATACGAGATACTTGAGGATATGCAAAAATCTTTTTCTTACCATGATTATTTGTTGGTTTCAAAAGAATATATTGATTCTCAACAGCATCCTGCCAGGGTTCTTGATGAACCTTTTCTGCCCTCTGAACAGAGAAGGAAAAAACCTTTTGTTATTATTGATTGCCTTTATGGCTTTGCCTGCAATCCATGCGCTTTTGCCTGTCCTTATGGTGCCATCACAAAATCTTCCACCAGTACTGTCCCTCATATAGATTATGATAAATGCATCGGGTGCATGCAATGTGTATATCAGTGTCCGGGATTGGCAATTTTTGGATATAACCTACCCAAACAAACCTTTTTTATCCCGGTGGAGTTTGACATAGATGAAGGGGAAGAAGTTTTTTTGGTAGATAATCATTCCCGGATTGTTGGTGAAGGTATCATCGATAAACTGATGCGTAAAAAAAACCTTACACATGTAGCACGCATTGTTGCCACTCAAAAGATGAAAGAGGAAGATCAACTCAGGGTGCGGGGATTCATCCTGCAGCAGGATTATCCTGAACCTCTGAAGATGAAGGAACACCATGAATCGTTTATGTCGGATATGTTTGTCTGCCACTGCGATGATGTGGAACTTGATGAGGTGTTGAAGATCGTTGGCGACAGAAATTTTATTTCGGTAGAGGAGATCAAACATACCACTCATTTGGGAATGGGGCCCTGCAGAGGAAAGCGCTGCATCCAGCGGTTAAAGCAAAATCTCCGACCCAAAGGTATCTTGTTAACCGGCACCAGCACGCCCCGCGCCCCTATGTCGAACCAGATAAGCATGGGAGAACTCTATCCGGCACATTCACATCCTGATATCATCACCCATTTGGGAACTAAAAAACGAAAAATAACTAAGGTTGATGCTTTTGTAGCAGGAGGGGGGATTGGCGGTAGTTCGCTTTTCAGGTTCCTGGCAGAAGCGGGATTCAAACCTACCATGATCAATTCCGGTTATGGATCATCCTGGAGGAACATTGCCGGTGGGCGTCCTGTATTCAGCCTGCCAGAACTTACTGATATTGCACGTCATAATCTGGAAATCTTCAGCAACCTGGCAGAAAACTATGATATTGATTTCCGGCTAATCAATTATATTACATTTGCTCACGATCAGCAAATGTATAAGGCACTCGAGGACTCTATGGCCTGGCAGAATGCCAGAATGATTGATTCAACCCAGTTTAAAAAAGAAATATCTCCCTATTTCAACAATCAACAAAATAAATACATGGCAGCACTGAAAACCAGCGATTGCTGGCAGGCTACTCCGGGAAAAGTTATTGAAGCGGTGCGACTGGCAGGTAAAAAAGCAGGAGGTAGTTTACTGGAAGATACCCGGTTGATCGATGCTCAAAAAGATGGAAACACCTATAAACTGATTGTGAGAAACCACGAAGGAGAATTTGAAGAGTTTTATACGCCCCTTTTTATCAATGCTTTGGGTGCTGATGGTGATCAATTTGCCAGAGATATGGGCATAGAAACAGGTTTGTTCCCTGTTAAACATCAGGCATTTATAACCCGACGATTGCCAATGCTTGGTATTGACAACAAACCACTCGATATGCTTATTGACAGGCGAAATTATAAAGGATTTACCGCTGTGTACGGGCAGCAACTGGGTGAAACAGGACAAATCATCGGATGTGCATCTCCTGCAGTGGAACCCAATGAAACAGGAAAAGATGTGAAAATTAACTCCAAAGAATTTGCCGAAATTGTTTCTGAAATATTTGTTGACTGGATACCCGAAGTCTCCTCTGTTGGATTTCAGGCATTGTGGGCAGGGTATTATATCGAACCCCGCATGATTATTGATATAGAAAAAGGGTTATTCCTGGGGTTGAGAGGTCAGGGATTTATGTTGGGACAATATCTGGCAAAACTTTATGTAGATAAACTCCTGGGTAAAATTGTTCCCAATTATTTTGATCGTTTAGCACTTGGAGGGGATGCCCTGCTCGAAAAATCTTTTAAATAACCCCGGAATAATTATTGACGCCATCAAGATCTGTAAAGGTTAATGCCCTTCATATTAGTTTATTATCTTGTTTTCATTACTCGAATCGGAAAAGATAAACGGATTTGATAATAAATTTTTTATTTTTAATGATAGTTTGTATCTTTGCACCCTTTATAAAAATTGAGTACTTTGAAAGTTTTAGATTCTTTTGAGATAGCATTTGTAGGGCTTTCCCACGGTAAACATACCTTCGGGTTCGAATTAAATGATGACTTTTTTGCGTGTTTTGAACGCTCTGAGATCGTAAGATCAAATGCAAAAGGCACATTGGTCATGCATAAAAAGAACAATATGATTGATTTGGAGTTTTTCATCCGTGGAGAGGTACAACTCATATGCGACAGATGTTTAGAGAATTTTTGGCAACCACTTGAAATTCACCAGAAGATGTACGTGAAATTTGGTGATAAATTTGAAGAACAAACTGATGAGGTGATCATCATTCCTCAAACAGAAAGTCATATTAAGGTATCTCAGTATTTTTATGAGTTTACTATGCTGCATCTGCCTGTTAAAAGAGTTCATGGAGAAGAAGGCAACAATGAAGGTCAATGCGACCCCGAAATTTTAAAAGAACTTGAAAAGTATATGGTTGACTCTTCCGGAAACAGAAAAACCGATGGAAAAGATAAACCCACTGATGCAAGATGGGATGCTTTGAAAAATTTAAAATTTAACTAATTCTGAATACTTATTTATTTTATAAAAAGCTATGGCACATCCAAAGAGCAAGATTTCCAAAACCCGCCGTGATAAAAGGCGCACACACTACAAAGCGACCGAACCGTCACTTACCAAGTGTTCAAATTGTGGATCATACAAACTGATGCACCGGGTTTGCCCCGAGTGTGGTTTTTACAGAGGGCAAATGGCCATCGAAAAAGCTGCTGCGGTATAATCTGCTTAAAATGAGCAAACCCATCGGTTTGCGCAATTGTTGAACAACTGGTAGTCCAATTATATTTATACGCATTAAGCATCCGGGTAAAATTCATGCACGTCTGTGTCTGGATTTTGTTTGGATGTTTTAGTGTTGCGAAGTTTCTTCTTTTTTTATGGTTACCCATCTCACATCACAGCATATTGAAAAGATTAACAAATCTAAATTAATGGCAGGTATTAACATTTATTCAGTAGTTTTGTGAATCGGAAAAAAGCACCCTTGAATTGATAAACATGAAGTTTGATGCCCATATGTAACCTTAAAACGCATGGAAAATGAACATTGGATTAGACGTTATGGGTGGTGACTATGCACCCGAAAGCATTATTAAAGGTGCCGTTCTTGCCCGAAAAATCTTACCCAGCACAGACACCATCGTGATGTTTGGACCCGAAAATATAATTAAGGAAAATCTCCGTATTTTAAATGTTTCACTACAGGGATTAGAAATTGTAAATACTTCTCAGGTTATTGGCATGGGAGAACAACCTACACGGGCCATAACCCACAAAACCGATTCGGGTATTGCCAGGGGATTTCAATATCTCAAACAAAATAAAATTGACTCTTTTGCCAGTGCCGGAAACACTGGTGCCATGCTTGTGGGAGCTATTTACAGCGTAAATGTAGTACAGGGTATTATTCGCCCGGCTACTACTTCTGTTTTGCCCAAAGAAAATGGTGGCATTGGAGTGCTTATCGATGTAGGCACAAATCCCGACAGCAAACCCGATGTAATGCATCAGTTTGGTATTTTGGGCTCGGTTTATGCCAAATATGTTTATGGTATAGACAATCCTAAAGTAGGATTGCTCAATATTGGCACTGAAGAAGAAAAGGGAAACCTGCTTACACAGTCTGCATACCGGATTATGAAAAACACCCGCGATTTTAATTTTATCGGAAATATTGAATCGCGCGATCTTTTTAATGATAGAGCAGATGTGATTGTTTGTGACGGATTTACAGGTAATATAGTGCTCAAACAGGCAGAAAAACTTTATCATATGCTTCAAAAAAGAGGATTTTCTGATCCTTTTTTCGATCGTATGAATTATGAAAATTATGGCGGAACGCCTATCCTGGGTGTGAACGGAACAGTTATAATAGGACATGGGATATCTAATGATGTGGCCATTAAAAATATGCTGCTGCTCTCAAAAGAAGTTTTTGAAGCCAATATAGCAGAGAAAATCTCATTTGCCCTCAGAGACGACAGACATCAGGTAATGCCTGATAATCTCTGAATGGGTCAGTTACTAATAAAACATTAATTTAATTTTGTTATGACGAAAATCAGGGCTGCTGTGACAGCAATTCAGGGGTATGTTCCTGATTACATACTCACCAATGCCGAACTGGAAACAATGGTTGATACTTCTGACGAATGGATATCAACACGAACGGGTATTAAAGAAAGACGTATTCTCAAAGGGGAAGGGAAAGGAACCTCCGTGATGGCAACAAAAGCAGTAAAACAACTACTTGAGAAAAGAGGAATCGCTCCCGATGAGGTAGATATGCTGGTTTGTTCCACAGTAACTCCTGATATGAAATTCCCGGCAACTGCCAACCTCATCGCTCATAATGTCGGAATTAAAAACGCTTTTCATTTTGATACCAACGCTGCATGCTCCGGTTTCATTTATACCCTGGTTACCGCAGCCAATTTTGTTGAGTCGGGAAGATATAAAAAAGTAGTAGTGGTGGGTGCTGATAAAATGTCCTCGATCGTTGATTATACCGACAGGCAAACGTGTGTAATCTTTGGTGATGGTGCCGCAGCTGTTTTGCTCGAACCCACTACCGAAGAACTTGGCATCATGGATCATGAATTCCAGTCAGATGGATGTGGCCATGTGCACTTGCATATGAAAGCAGGTGGATCAGCTTATCCTCCTACACATGAAAATATTGATGCCCGCGAGCATTTCGTTTATCAGGAAGGGCAAGCGGTTTTTAAATTTGCGGTTAAAAATATGTCGGATGTAGCCCTGAAAGTGATTGAACGCAATCATATAAAACCTGAAGAAGTAGCATACCTGGTGCCTCATCAGGCAAACATGAGGATCATTGAAGCCATCTCGAGGCGCACCGGTGTACCCATGGAAAAAGTGATGGTAAATATCCAAAAATATGGCAATACTACGAATGCAACCATTCCGCTGTGCCTCTGGGAATGGGAAGATAAACTCAAAAAAGGAGATAATGTAATACTGGCTGCCTTTGGTGGTGGTTTTACCTGGGGTGCTATTTGGCTAAAATGGGCATACGATAATTCCTGATTTAACTTATTGCTTTCTGGAAAAGTTTCTACCTTTGTGCTACCTTAAAATCTATTAAAAAAGCACTATGGAAAGAATACTTGTAATTGGTTGCGCAGGACAGATCGGCTCGGAACTGACCCTGGAACTGCGCAAAATCTATGGGAATGCAAATGTAGTGGCTACCGATATCAAACCTGCCGATAAGGAAATTACCGAAGGTGGTCCTTTTGAAATCCTCGACGTACTGGATACACATCGCCTTTTTGGTACGGTAAGCCGCAATAAGATTACCCAGATCTATCACCTGGCGGCAATTCTGTCTGGCAATGCCGAAAAAAAACCCATTGCCAGCTGGCATATCAATATGGAAAGCCTGCTCAATGTCCTTGAACTCTCCCGCGAACTGGAATTGAAAAAAATCTTCTGGCCAAGCTCTATCGCCGTTTTTGGACCTACTACGCCCCGCATCAATACCCCTCAGTTTACGGTTATGGAACCCAATACCGTATATGGTATCAGCAAACTGGCAGGCGAAAGATGGTTGGAATACTATCATAAAAGATATGGAATAGACATAAGAAGTTTACGCTATCCCGGATTGATTAGCCACAAAACCGAAGCTGGCGGGGGTACTACAGATTATGCTGTTGAGATATTTTATGAAGCCATCAGAAATAAAGAATATGAATGCTTCCTGGCTGATGATACATACCTGCCAATGCAGTTTATGGATGATGCTATCCGGGCAACCATCAGATTAATGGAAGCTCCGGAAGAAAGAATATCTGTGAGGTCCAGTTATAACATGGCCGGGGTAAGCTTTGCTCCGAAAGAGTTGGTAGCAGAAATTAAAAAGAAAATGCCCGATTTCAATATTTCTTATCGTCCCGATTTTAGAAATGATATTGCCGCTTCATGGCCACAAAGTATTGATGATAGTGTGGCACAAAAGGACTGGGGTTTGAAAAATACCTACGACCTGAAAAAAATCACCAATGTGATGATGGAAGAAGTTGCAAAAAAATTCTGATATGATCGAACTTGTTGACACACACAACCACCTGTATTTACCAGAATTTGATAATGACCGGCAGGAAATCCTTTCTGCAGCAAAGAATGTGGGGGTGAAAAAAATGTATTTGCCCAATGTTGACATGGAAACCTTACCAAAAATGATGGAGGTGGTCAGAACCTCTCCCGGTAATTGTTTTCCTATGCTTGGATTGCATCCCACCTCGGTGAAAGATAACTTTGGAGAGGTGCTCGAAGAAATGGAAACCTGGCTGGAAAAAGAGAAATTTGTTGCCATTGGAGAAACGGGCATTGACCTTTACTGGGATAAAACGTTTTTCAAACAACAGATAAAATCACTCAAAATACAAATAAGCTGGGCGTTGGAAAATGATTTGCCACTGGTTATCCATTCCCGTAATTCAACCACCGAGGTCAGTAATGTTCTGGAAGAATACCGCGGCTCTGGTTTAAAAGGTGTTATGCATTGCTTCCCCGGTGATGTAAATCAGGCAGAATGGTTTACCGAATTTGGTTTTATGCTGGGCATTGGCGGAGTGGTCACATTTAAAAACAGTCAGATGGCAAAAGTGGTGGAAGCAATGGAACCTGAGCATTTGATACTCGAAACCGATGCTCCCTATCTGGCACCTGTTCCCTACAGGGGGAAAAGAAATCAACCATCTTATATCGCTGTTATCGCTGAAAAAGTTGCAGAATTGAAAAATTTGCCTCTGGAAGACATTGCCGCAATTACGACCCGGAATGCTTCAAACTTATTTAAAACCACCCATACGAAGTGAAAAAAGAGCAAAAATCTAAAATATTGGTAATTTATACCGGGGGTACCATAGGAATGGTTGAAAGTTCCGATGGGTCACTGAACCCTTTTGATTTTAATCATCTTGCCAGGCAAATTCCAGAGATCAAAAGGTTTGATTTTTTGATAGAAAGTATTTCTTTTGACCCGGTTATTGATTCATCTGATATGCATCCCCAGGTATGGGTGAAACTGGCAAAAATTATTGAAGTAAATTATGAAGTCTATGATGGATTTGTGATTCTTCACGGTACCGATACAATGGCTTATACAGCATCTGCACTGAGTTTTATGCTCGAAAATCTTTCCAAACCTGTTATTCTTACCGGTAGCCAACTTCCCATCGGGCGGATCAGAACAGATGGGAAAGAGAATTTTATTACTGCTTTGGAGATTGCCGCTGCCAAACATGAGGGATCGGCAATGGTGCCTGAGGTTTGTATCTATTTTGAAGATCATTTGTTCAGGGGAAACCGAACTCATAAATACAATACAGAACATTTTGAGGCATTTCGCTCTGTGAATTATCCCCCTTTGGCCAAAGCTGGGGTGGATATTAAGTACAACCGCATGGTGATACATGAAGCAAGCTACCAGGAATTTCGTATTTTTACCCGGCTTGATCCCAGAGTTGCTGTTTTACCTGTATTCCCCGGAATAAGAGAAGAAGTGGTTAATGCTGTTTTAAATGTAAAAGGGATCAAATCGGTTGTACTGCAAACTTTTGGCTCGGGTAATGCGCCTACCGCATCATGGTTTATGGATTCACTGGAAAAAGCCATTAATCAGGAACTGATCATATTTAATGTTACCCAGTGCAGAGGTGGGGCCGTAAATATGGGAAAATATGAAACCAGCAATGGTTTGAAAAAGATAGGAGTCATTGGTGGCGCTGATATTACCTTGGAAGCGGCCATTGCCAAACTCATGTATCTGCATGGCAATGATTACTCGCACGATAGGATGAAAAAATACCTGCAACTTCCGCTCAGGGGCGAAATGACTGTTGTTTAGACCGTTGTGGTCTCTGACCTTCTTTCCGTTTGTCGCTTTTTTGTAACCTTATCAACCAGATAAATGATGGACTGAAAAGACTTTTCGCTGTGAAGACTTAACCCGTTTTCACAGGTTCGACTCGTTGAATAGCCCGCAACACTATCTTTGGTTTGCTCTTTCAGCGACCTTAGTCCATGAGCATTTAACTCTGGCGTTGTAAAACCTTTGTCTCCGGCAAAACCACAACAATTCGCTTCTATGTTCACCACCTGAGTGGTGCATTTTTTTGCCAATCGTATCATGTCATCTTCCAACCCCATTTTTTTGGCGCTGCATACAGTAAAAACACTCACCTTTTCATCAACAGGTCTGAATTCCAGTTTATCCGACAGATGTTCCAGTATAAATTCAATGGGTTCGTAGA
>CAYPFV010000043.1:0-19506 GCA_964410015.1 uncultured Bacteroidales bacterium | reverse complement strand
GCCTTTGTCATTACCCCAATAATCATGCTCGTGTGTGTTTTAAGCCAATCATGGTTGTTTCATCTGTTTATAATTTGATTAAATAGGTCAGATGCCTGCCCCGTTCTTTTCTTACGGGGGAGCTCGTTAAAAAACTGGTTTTGTATTTTTGCCCGTGGTGCGAGATTTAATTATCCGCGTGTGTGTCAATAGTATTGTCATCGCTCTGTTCATATAATTTCAATTCGACATTTCAGATTTAACAACCACCTTATGCCTGAAACAAAAGTACCTTTTTATTTTCGCTGTAAAAAAATTAAAAATCCCATTTTAAAACTAAATGCATCTAAAACAATAATTCATGACAACAAAAATGTTATTTAGAGGTATGATGTAACACCCATGTTGCTGATTTTGTTATCATACTGTTTGTGTAATAGCATATGTAGATTTGATCCGTTTATCATTTGATTAAACCGGATATTTTTTCACAATATGAAAACCCGGAAATAACAACAAAATCATTAAAATCCAATTTGTTTGCGAAAAATTGATTATTTTTTACTTATAACTTTTACTATTATTTCTCTGATTCATTAACCACTTCAAGCAAATATTTTCCATATCCGCTATTGATGAGAGGTTGAGCAATTTCATGCAATTGATCTTTACTAATGAATTTCATACGATAGGCGATTTCTTCCACGCAACCGATTTTAAGACCCTGTCTTTTTTCGATAACCTGTACAAACTGGCTTGCCTGTATCAAAGAATCAAAGGTACCTGTATCAAGCCAAGCAGTACCTCTGTTTAAAATACCTACTTTTAGTTTGTTTTTCTTCAAATAGTGTTTATTTACGTCTGTGATCTCGTATTCCCCTCTTTTACTGGGTTTTATGTTGGCAGCTACATCTACTACTGAGTGATCGTAAAAATACAACCCCGGAACGGCATAGTTTGACTTTGGATTCTGGGGTTTTTCCTCAATAGTTATGGCTTTCAGGTTTTCATCAAATTCAACCACACCATAACGTTGAGGATCAGAAACATGATAGGCAAAAACAACACCACCATCAGGATCTTTATTGGCCTGTAAAAGTTTCTGCAACCCGTTGCTGTAAAAAATATTATCGCCAAGAATCAATGCTACTTTCTCATTTCCGATAAACTCGCGACCTATAACAAAAGCTTGTGCCAGACCGTTGGGAACCTTTTGTTCTGCATACTGAAAGTTCATACCCAGTCGGCTGCCATCTCCCAGCAAATGTTTAAAATGGGGCAAATCATGAGGAGTTGATATTATCAATACATCTTTTATATCTGTCATCATAAGTACCGACAACGGATAATATATCATAGGTTTATCAAAAACCGGCATAAGTTGCTTGCTCATCGCCAGGGTTATTGGATAAAGGCGCGTCCCTGAACCTCCTGCTAAAATGATTCCTTTCATAAGTAAATAAAATTTAAATCATTAGTTTCAATCTATCTTATTTATTTTCTTGAAAAACTAGTCTTGAAAAAACGAAAGAAGATCAGCATTTTTTTACCATCATAACAATTGTAAAAAAACATTACACTTCAATGGTGTTATATTCCTATCTGAAAAGAATATAAGGAAGGAGTAAAGTTAATTGAAATCTGCACAGAGGCAAATTTAATTACAGGTTAATCCGCTCTATCACTTTATTATTCTTGTCCTTATATTCATTTTTGCCATTGATCGACTCATGTTTTCCAATAATTTTTCTCAGTCCATAGGTTTCTGTTGTGTCATTATTGGGATATCCATCATTTTTTATATTCAATCGTTTATGTAATGACAATAAGATAGAGGGCATAAGAAACAGATTAGACATTAAGGCTACCAGCAAAGTAAAAGCAATCAGGTAACCCAGCGCCTGGGTACCACCAAAGGATGAAGCGGTAAAAATAATAAAACCAAAAAACAGCACAACAAAAGTGTACAACATGCTCATACCACTTTCTCTTAAAGAAGAAAGTACGGCGTGCTTTATGTTGTTATTGTGCAATTGCAGCTCCTGGCGAAACTTGGCTAAAAAATGAATGGAATTATCTACCGAGATACCCAAAGCAATACTAAAAACCAGAATAGTGGAGGGTTTAATGTGAACACCCAGATAGCCCATAAGAGCAGCGGTGAGTATTTGTGGAAACAAATTAGGGAGTAAAGAGATGATAACCATCCGTGGATGATTAAAAAGGAGTGCCATTAGCAAAGAGATAATAATGATGGCGAATACAAGGCTTGTAAGCAGGTTTTTAATCAAATAACCCGACCCTTCCAGATAAACCAGACTTGCGCCCGTGATGTATACCTTTGTTTGTTCTGCATCAAAAATAGAATCGATAACCGGTTCAATATCCTCTTTGAGTGCCTGAATTTGGTTGGTGCTGAGGTTTTCCATCTGTACACTGATGCGTGCATTTTTATTGAGGGAATCGAGCACAGTGCTCATTATATTTTGGTTAACGGAATTATCTTTTCCCAGATAGGAGAAAATAAAATTTCTTTCGTGTGGATTGGGGAGTGCATACATATCTGGATTACCACGATAAAATGCCTGTTTGGAGAATTTAATCAATTCCACAATAGAAAGTGGTTTGGAAAGTTCAGGACGGGTTTTAAGATAATCCTGCAATTGCTCAATTTTGATAAGAGTGGCCGTACTGGTAGCGCCATTTCTTTTGCCAGTTTCCACCACAATATCTAAGGGCAAAATGCCATTTATATTTTTTTCAAAAAACAAAAGATCTTTGTACAACTGGTCTCTTTTGGGTATATCATCCACCACATTTCCAGAGGATTTCAACTGCATGATTCCCAATATTCCCACAACAAACAAAACAGAGAATACAGCATAAACTCTGGATCTTTTGAACACAACTGTATTGATAACCCGCTTAATTATATTTCTTAAGAATTGATTATCAAGGTGATTGGTGTCTTTCAAGGCAGGAGGACTGGTATAACTAAAAAAGATAGGAATCAACAGCAGGGTGAGTATAAAAATAAAGAGAATATTTAAGGCTGCCACAATTCCAAATTCCACCAAAATAGTGTTTCCAGTAATAATGAAAGTAGCAAAACCTACCGCAGTTGTTGCATTGGTAAGCATAGTAGCTTTTCCTACCCTTTGTACCATCATGCTGAGCGCTTTGGTTTTGTTCTGGTGGATCCTGAATTCGTGATGATATTTATTGAGCAGAAAAATTGAGTTTTCAACCCCTATGATAATGAGCAGAGGTGGCAGAATACCTGTAAGAACAGTGATCTGATAACCCAGAATTACAATCAGCCCAAAGGCCCATATAACGCTGATTATAACGATAAAAACCGGGAAGATAACTGCCCTGATTCCTCTAAAAAATAAATAGAGCAACATAGCAGCAATGATCAGGGCAAGAAAAATAAAAAGTTGTAACTCAGATTCAATTTTTTCGGCAATAGTTGTACGAATAAAAGGTAATCCACTATAATGCAGATCAATTCCGGTTTTTTCCTCAAAAATTTCGGCTCTTTCGTGCAGGTTATTAATAAGATATACACGATCTTTAGTATTGAGAAGTGACCGATCTACCGAAACAGCTGACAGGACAGACCCTGATTCCTTATTAAAAAGCAATTTATCGTAAAATCTGAGTGAATAAACAACGTTGACCAGACTATCAAGTTCTTGCTGCGATTCAGGTTTGTTTTTTACAACCTGCCGGAGTACAAATTTTTTATTTTCATCGTCGCGCACAATTTGCGGTATATTGGTAATACTGAGAACACCTGTAACCCCTTCAATGGTTTTAAGATCCTGCATCACCTCATACCAGACATTGAAATTCTCAAGTTCGAAAAAACGGGGATCATTTACACCCAAAAAAACAACGTTGCCATCTTCACCAAAGGTTTCTTTAAAATCTTCGTATTGCTCGTAAACCGGGTCAGATTGGGGCAACATTTGGGCCATCTCGTAGGAGAGAGTTACATGGGTTCCTTTAAAACCCATGAAAACAGTAATAGACAAAATGACTAGTAATACAAAAAGGCGATAACGTAAAATAAATCTAACAAAATGTTCCCACATAGCAAAAGGTTGCAAAAACAGGTTTTGCAATAAATAAATAAGGTTTTTTAATGAAAGATGAAAGACCAAAAGGAATGAACCAATCTTCCTTTTATCTGTTTTTTAGAACTATTGATAACAAAAATAATAACATCAGACGTAAGAATACGGGAAGAATAATTTTTGTTGCAAAATAGGTTGCAAAATTAAAGAATTTAATCTTAACTTGCTGAATTTTATTATACAACAATAAAACATGTAAAAAGTTGCATAAAACACTTATCAGTATTGATCTGAAATCCAAAACCTTACTTTGCAATCAGACTTTTATTTATAATCGTTCTAAATTTTTCAGATAAAAGAACGACTTTTATTGTATCAAATTTTTTGCCAAAGATTGATAAAAATCATCCAGATAAAAATTCATACTCTCATCAAGTACCCAGACTTGATTCTGAGAATCCTTTTCATAAAACTTTACCACCCTGTTTTGATCCAAAACACCAATAGTGCCAGGTTCAAATGAAATTACTGCCTGAAAATCATCAGGCAATTTCAAGACCATATTCTCATCAAATTCCCATTTTGCTTCAATATTATTAAGATTATACACTCCAAGTCTTTGATCTTGTATGATGGCAACTTCCATTTCACCCAGCACAACATAATTATCAATATTAACGGGTAAAACGAATCTGGCGGTTTCATCTCTTTTCCACTTGCCAAATTCATCGAGATAAAAAAAATCAATTACCTTTTCTGTTTGCTCCAGGGCCAGCATTCCCAATTCCCAATTCATGCGCATGGCAGAAATAGACAAAAAATCCTCAGGTAAAGAATAGGTAACTTCATCGTCCTTCACCCATTTGTTTTCTGCATCGAGGTAGTAAAAGAATATTGTATTTTCCTCCACTACACCAATCACTCCCATTCCCATAGAAATAACCCCCTGGTTCTTTTCAGGAAGTGTAAACTGCGAGTTTTCATCGATCACCCACTCATTGTTTTCATTCAAAAAATGCACATAGATCTGATTGCTATGGATAACTCCCATGGTACCCAAACCTAATGCAATTAATTTTTGAGCATCGGGGTTATCTTTCTGAGCAAGATTTAAAGAGGATTGATTTCTTTGGCAGGAGAATATAACAATCAGAACAAACAGAAAAATATATAGTTGTTTCTTGCGCATATCTTGGTTTTTTTTAAAAAAACAAAGATAGGAGAAAAAACTTTATTCGTATTCAAAGCAGAGGAGCTAATATGGATGAATTATCAGGGTTGATTCAAATGGAATTTGAGGGTTTGCTTTTCTCTACCATCAAAAATCCGAAATAAGTAAATACCTCCGGGCAAGTCCTCGAGGTAAATACGATGCAAACTTTGACGGGAATCAACAAACCCTTTTGCAACTTTTTCGCCTGTTAAACCGGTTATTTCATAATTAAGGGAATTTTTCACATAGCTCTTGTTCTGATTGATGGCCAAAGTAATATAATTTGTAGCAGGATTGGGAAATAAGGATAAAACGAAAGGTTCTTCTGAAGGGTTATTCTGGTTGGCAATATCTTCCTGCTGTTTACTGTTTTCGAAATTTTCTGCCATGTTTTCAAAAGACTTTTCAATATTCAACCGGACATGAATAGTATCATTAAATCCGTTTTTATGTTGGTAGGCGTTATCACCTGGCAATAAAGTATAAGCTGCCATATCATAGGTTGATTGGGAAGAAAAGTCGAAAGAAGTTTGCAAAGAGAAATTGATTTTACTGCCTGCGGGTAAATCTGAAGTGAGGGTAAAAAATTCAAAAACGGTAGCAATATCGTCAAAATCCACCCCAACAGGAATGACCGTTTGCGAGGGCAGATCAAAAGAACCATAATTGGTAATCTCCAGATTCAGGATCATTTCCCCGTAGTTTGTTTCTTTTTCGGCATAAATTGGTTCTACTGTTATTGCAGACACACCAATATCATGAAAAATATCATTGCGGGTTGATGAAAAGGCAAAAGTACTTGTCATAAAACAAACGCCTAAAAAGAGAATCAACACGTAAGGGTATTTTAGCATTTTACACATAACAGAAAACTTTAAGATTTATTTTATTGCTGCTTGTGTAAAGGTATAGATATACTGCTGAGGCTGGTATGAGAGATTCCTTCGTTTTTGATGCGCAAAACCACTGGTAATAATTACCTGTTTTTATTTGTATCCTCATAAAAAGGGTAATCTGTATATCCCTTTTTCCCGCCATGATAAAACGTGTCTTTATCATACTGCTGAAGGGGAATATTTTTTCTCATTCGGTCAACCAGGTCTGGATTAGAAATAAAGGGTTTACCAAAAGCAATTAAATCTGCCATATTCTTATTAAGCATATCAACGGCACTTTGATATGTATGTCCGCCGCAAGAAATAAGATTTCCCTTATAAATTTTCCGGTAATACGGCACAATGCTGTTATTATTTTGCTTCAATCGTTCCTCTACAGACATCATTTCGCTCAAATGCAAATATGCCAGGTGATAATCATTGAGTTTATCACCAATATATCCATAGGTTTTGAAGGGTTGGGAGTCTTCCATATCTTCTTTTACTGCCTTTGGAGATAGTCTGATTCCCACTCTGTTTGCAGGTATTGTTTTCAGAATTTCTTCCAATATCATAAAAAGAAAGCGAGATCTGTTTTCTACAGAACCTCCAAAGCGGTCGTTTCTTTGGTTTGTGCCATCCATGATAAACTGATCGATCAGATAGGCATGGGCAGCGTGAATTTCCACTCCATCAAAACCTGAAATAAGGGCATTTTGAGCTGCCTTGGCAAAATCCATTATTGTTTTTTGAATTTCTTCTTCTGACATGGCGCGAGAAGATTCGTAATTTTTTTTACCCTGCGGGGTTAGAACCTGCCCACGGGGCACAATCGGCGATGCAGACAAAGGCGGAAGGTTGCCTGGTTGAAGGTCTTTATGGGAAAAGGGTCCTACATGCCAAAGTTGTAAAAAAATTTTCCCTTTCTCTTTATGTACCTCATGGGTTACCTTTTTCCAGGCTTCTATCTGATAATTGGTAAAACAACCGGGTGTATTGGTATAGCCATATGCCTGAGGCGAAATCTGACTTCCTTCAGAGATAATCAACCCTGCAGAAGCCCTTTGCTTGTAATATAATGCAATGGTATCATCAGCAGCCAAAGCACTATTTTCTGCCCTGCGGCGGGTAAGGGGAGCCATTACCACCCTGTTGTTTAGGGTTATGTGATCATTGAGACGGAAAGGTTGAAAAAGCAAATGATTATTTTCCATGACATTGTTTAAATTTTTTTCCACTACCGCATGGGCATGGATCATTTCTTCTTACCTGGATGCGCGGAGGTGCACTGGCTACTTTTTCTTTGCTTTTTATCCAATGCATTACATTGGCAGGTGCCCGTTGTGCCTTGAGTTCCCTGGCCATATATTCGAAATAAGGTTTGCTATGGGCAAAAAACAATTTATACCCTTCACACAAATAATTAAGTCCAGGGTTTTGTTTTGGGGTTTTCAAAAAACGATGTTTCGGACAGCCTCCGTGACAGGCAAACCTGTATTCGCATGCAAAACAATAGGGTGGTAGCTTCGATCTTTTATCTTGCCCGAAAAGTGCCTGATCGGGTAATGCCATCATGCTACTGATAGGTGTTTCATTTAAATTTCCAAGGAAATGATCATCATAAACATAATGGTCGCAGGAAAAAACATCACCATTGTGTTCCATTACCGCAGCGGTACCGCATGTTTCGCTAAAGATGCACAATCCGGGCATTGCGCCCACGTAATTGGCAAGTGTAACATCGAACATTTGCACAAAATAGCGTCCTACATCATTTTTAACCCATTCATCAAAAACATTAATAAGAAATTTTCCATATTGGCGAGGATTTACAGACCATTCGGTGACACTGGCCTCTCCTTCAAATTTTTGATGTACCAGATTCAAGCTTTCCAGGTCAGGTTTTTTGGCCTGTCTTTCCACAATGGGTATAAACTGAATAAACGTGCTTCCGATCTGTTTCAGAAATCTGTAAACTTCCAGAGGATATTGGGCGGTTTTATTGTTAACAACGGATAAGGTATTAAACTCAACATTATATTTTTGAAGCAATTCAACCCCTTTCATCACCCTTTTCCAGGTTGGTTTTCCCTGGTTATCGAGTCTGTAGTGATCATGCAACTCCTCAGGTCCATCAATGGAAACCCCAATTAGAAAATTATTTTCTTTAAAAAAATGACAAAATTCTTCTGTTATGAGGGTTCCGTTGGTTTGAAAACTATTTTCAATACGTTTGTTGCCTTTGTACTTATTTTGCAGTTCTACTGCTTTACGATAATAATCGACACCGAGAATGGTAGGTTCACCTCCCTGCCATACAAAAGAAACTACGGGGACATCCTGTGATTCAATATATTCCCTGATAAATTTTTCCAACAAGTCTTCCTCTAGTTTAAACTTTGTTTTTTCGGGGTAAAGTTGTGTTTTTTCGAGGTAATAACAATAGGTGCAATTGAGATTACATAATGGCCCCACTGGTTTTAACATGATCTGAAAAGCGGAAGGTTTGGTTGGAAATTGAAAATCCATGAGAAATTTTGTTGTTATTAGGTGAAAAGATGAATTCCTGTTTTGTTGTAAAATTAATGAAAATAAAAAAGATGAGCCCAATGCAAATAAGGTTTGGCAGCGGACTCATCAAAATAAGCAAAATCTGTTTACGAAGAAAAACTTACCAGAAAACGCTGTAGAGAACAACCAGAATGATCATAATGATATAAGCAGAAATATTAAAATATTTACCTGTTTTAAAAGTTTCTTTTGTCAAAGGAATGGATTTTGGGTCTTCATCGCTTTTGGCAGTAGAAAGGCTTATCATTACAATTGCAGCAATGGTGATGAGGCAGGTATAAAACATTTGATCTAAAAATGGCATCTGTGTTGGAAGAAACTTCAATAAAACAGCAACTGGTATTGATATTAATACCCCAATAATTGCTGCTTTAGTAGTAGTTTTCTTGTAGAACAAACCCATTAGAAAAACAGCAAGAATACCCGGGCTTACAAAACCGGTGTATTCCTGTATGTATTGAAACATTTGGGGCATACTATCGAGGGCAGGAGCAAGGATAACTGCTATTGTTAACGCAATGATTACCGCAATTCTGCCAACAGGAACCAGGTCAGTGCCATCAGTTCTTTTAGACATATAAGGTTTATATATATCCATAGTAAAGATAGTTGAAGTAGAATTGAGCATAGAAGCCAGCGAAGATACAATGGCAGCGGTTAGAGCGGCAACCACAAGCCCCCTCAGTCCCACAGGTATAAAGGTTTTGATCAGCCAGGGATAAGAGACATCATAATTAATAGAACCGTCTGCTCTCATGAAATCGTCTTTGATGCCCTCAATTATAGCGGTTCCTTCGGGTTGGGTAAACATAACGTAGGCAACAATACCAGGAATCACAACGATGAGAGGAAGCAACAATTTCAGGAAAGCAGCGAAGGCTAAACCTCTTTGTGCTTCACGCAAACTTTTGGCTGCAAGTGCTCTTTGAATTATGTACTGGTTAAATCCCCAATAATACAGGTTGGCAACCCACAAACCACCTATCAATACAGCAATACCAGGCAAATTCATAAATTGTGGGTTATCGCGTGAAAGGATCATGGTGAATTTTTCATCTGCAACATTGTACACATGACTGAATCCGTTGATAACACCACCCTCAGGAGTAACATTGTGGAGTGCAATAAAAGTGGTGATCAATCCGCCAATTACTAACAAGACAACCTGTATCACATCCGTCCATGCCACTGCCGACAATCCACCCCAGATAGAATAAGCAGCGGCAAAGAATGCCAGACCCAGGATAAAATAAAAAGTCATTGACCCGTCAGCGCTTCCCAAAATAGTGTCCAGTGCTTTGGCACCAAGGAAAAGGACAGAAGTGAGATTTACAAAAATAAAGAGTGCTACCCAAAAGATGGCCAGAATGGTTTTCAATTCGGTATTGAACCTTCTTTCCACAAACTCGGGGATGGTAAATAATTCCTGTTTGATAAATATGGGTAAAAAATATTTCGCTACAATGATCAGGGTCAGTGCAGCCATCCATTCATAGGAAGCAATGGCCAATCCGATGGCAAACCCCGAACCCGACATGCCCAAAAACTGTTCTGCAGAAATATTAGCAGCGATCAGGGAGGCACCTATTGCCCAAAAAGGTAAACTTTTACTGGCCAGGAAATAGTCCTGGGCATTTTTTTTATGCCCTTTTTTTTCACGCGACACCCATAAACCTACCGATAAAATCAGGACTGCATAGGCGCCAAAAATAATATAGTCAATAAGATGGAATTGAGTCATAATTGATCAGATTATTGAATGTTTTGTTTAGTTAAAAAATTGGTGTATCAAAAATAAACTTTGTGTTGCGATTGCGATCTTTAAAAATATACTGTATCGTTAAGAATCCCACAAATTACGGGGATATTCCTCATTTTGCGTTAAGGTTTCGAGATTTTCAACCGCTTTGGGTTTGTCATCAGCATAGGTTACCCCAAACCAGTTTGCATCCGAACTGAGCATTTTTACTTTGCCCAATCCTCTGCTAATAAGGTCATCTACAACCTTGGGAGTATATATTTCTGATTTCAGTTCCCTGGAATGCTTTTGAAGGAAGAGATCAAAATCTTTTTGAATAATATCAAAAATGGAAGGATCAAAACCCCAGAAGTTCATCGATACCAAGGCATTACCAGGCAACTCTATTTCTGTGCCATCTTCAAGATAGCTAATGATCTTGCCCTGATCGTTTCTTTCAATTTTTACGTGCTCCTCTACCGATTGCAAATAGCCTGAAGAATCAACTTTGCAGATACCTCTGGAAACACTTCCATATTCCGAGAGCGTATTTTCAAGTTTGTATCCCACCATCGCATATTCATTTTTTCCGGGTTTCGCCTGTGTTTTCAAAAAATCTGCCATGGTTTGGTAGGCCTGTCTGCCATAAAAATCATCGGCATTGATCACAGCAAAGGGTTCCTCTATCAGGTCTTTGGTTACCAGCATAGCATGTGCCGTACCCCATGGTTTTTTTCTTTCGGGGTGAATTTGGGTACCTTCTGGCACATTGTTGAGTTCCTGATAAGCGATTTCTACCTTTGTTTTGTCTTTCAGCTTATCAATAAAAATCTTTTTAAAATCGTCGGCAAAATCATGTCTGATAACAAAAACGACCTTGCTAAACCCTGCCCTCAAAGCATCATAGATAGAATAATCCATAATTGTTTCACCAGAGGGTCCTAACCGGTCTAATTGTTTAATGCCTCCATACCTGCTTCCCATACCAGCGGCCAGTACAAGTAATGTAGTGTCCATAATAAATCTAAGTTTAAGTTGTTTAAAATAAATTGTAGATACAAAAAAGTGTTAAGGATAAAAACTCATCGGCAAAAATAACATTTATGCTTTAAGAAAATTATAATAAAATATTCGTTATAAAGAAAAAATTTTTTTTTACGCAGGATACGGGAAAAATTTTGTTACTTTCGGAGGGTATTAAAACCGGTATGCAGTCATGCATCCCAGTTATAATCTGGAATCTCAACAGGTTCAAGTTGTATAAATACTATAAATACTAGATGCCAACGAAAAGTATTATAAAATACATTAAATTTAGAAATAAATTGTCATTCATGAAAACCAACGTAATCTTACTCTTTTTTGCCTTTTTATTTGCTGGTTGCAATCCTTCTGTTTACCTTACCGTTCAGCGGCCGGCAGAGGTAAACCTTAGTGGAAATAAAACAATAGGTGTTGGAGAGTTTGTTTCTGCAGGAGAGAAAAAATCGTTACAGGCTAAAAACCTGGAAGAGATCATTACCACACGCCTTGTAGAAGCAGAAACTTTTCAGGTGGTTGATCGCCAAAATATAAACAGTATATTGCGCGAGCACAACCTTTCCCTCAGCGGAATGGTGGATAGCAACAGCGCAGTGGAAGTTGGGAAACTGCTGGGCGCTAATGTTTTGATATTAGGAAACATTAATGAAGATATCTACACTGAAGAAATTGTAGAAACCGAAAAAACAGATGAAGAAGGTGATAGAAGTTATATCGTAAAGGATCGCAAGGGAAAATATAAGTTACAGACTAACATCCGACTGGTGGAAGTATCAACAGGAAAGATACTGGCAGCAAGGGATTTTTCATCGGTAAAAACAGCTAAAACCAGCGCCCGTAATGAGAATCCACCTGCCATAGATCGCAGACCCATGTATCGGCAGGCATCTCAGGATATTGCATCGCAGTTGATAAGAATGATCGCACCTTATGAAGAAAATGTAAGGGTTAGTTTTGAAAAAGATAAGCAATTGCCCGAACTGGATGTAGCCATTGCCCAGATAAAAATCGGCGATTGGGATGATGCCATCAGAACGCTTCAGATGGCTGCTATGAAAAACGATCTGGACGACAAAACCAAAGCAAAAGCCTTTTATAATTATGGATTGGTGATTCTTTATGATGGACAATATGAAAATGCGATAGAATCTTTCAGAAGAGCCATGCAACTGAATCCGAAAAAGAAGACATATCAGCAAGCCGTAATAAGGGCAAGAAACGAGCAGGCAAACGCAGAAAAGTTAAAAGAACAGATGAATCAGGGTTGATCTTTCATATCTTTCTCAATGAATTGCAAACAAATATTCTACCCGCGATCTTGAGCAATACCTATTTTATGGGATCATCTTCAAACCATTGTTTCTCTAATTTTTTCAACAGATTCTCAGTAGCATTTCCGATGGATTTACGCTGAGCGCGATCAAAAGAAAGATCAGCCCCGGCAATATTGGAGACAGAAAACCCTGCCAGTTCTTCTTGGTTATTATCCAGAACATACAAGCTGGCATCGCAAAAAGCGGTATGAATATCCTGCATGATGGTTCCATTGCGTGTTTTCGCATCCATTTTAATGATGTATTGACAAGCATTTTTATTGTCAGTAAACCGAAAACCTTTATCAGAAAGAGAACTGCGCAAAGTTCCTTCAGCGGCACCAGCCACTTTGTTGCTGTAACTGCCCCTTATATTTCTCCCCTCCCCCGAAAAATCAAGACATACCACAACAGGTTTTATCTGTAGTGTGATTTTGCTTTCGGGCATATCAAAACCGTTGATGAGTTCCAACACCGGGGTCTGCGCTGCATAAAGATCTTCAAATCTTTTTAAGTCAGGTTTTAGTATAATGGTTTGATGACTGGCAGGACTTGTAATTTTCGATACCCTCAGGAAAAAGTTACCATCGTTACCAGTATTATATTCTTCAACCAGGGAACCGTTTCCACTACCAAAGTATGCTTTTACCGGAAATGAAGAAACAGCTTTTTTGTCATTATTCCTGGTAGAGGAGGTATAAATAAATACCCTGACCGACTTGTCTAAACCTTTTAGAAATTCTGCCTCTACAACTTTATTTTCCGGTACAATCATCAATCCGCTAAAGAGGTTTTGTAAGTTTTGATAAATATAATTATCAAGAATTACTTTTTGTTGTTCAATTTCCGATTCAATACCATATCCGGCAAACTCACCCAAAGCGCTAAAGGCTTGCAGGTAATAGCCAATAGCCAGGTTAAGATTGCTTTCCTGAACCTGAATATTTGCTTTCTTTACCAGATCGGAGGAAATATCTTGGGCTTTTTGAATTTTGTTTTGTAATTGACGCTGATACTCTTCTTTGGAAAGGCGATAATAAACCCAGTATTGATTATCTCCCTCCCAGGTATCCACAAGTTCGTATCCTTCCAGTTGTTGTTTGGCAAAGCTGGTAATCCGTTCTTCAAAAGATTGTGAAAAAAAAAGGTTATCCTCTCTGATGGTACTTTGTGATTCACTGACAATTTGCACTGTTATAGATGCAGCAATTTCTGCAAGTGCAGCATCACGTGCCTGAGCAATATGGTTAGTATTAAACGGGTGCAAAGGGGCCGAAGCTACCCCGGTGTAATAATTGCGATCGATGGGATAATTTTTAATCCAGGCGGGTTTAGGGTTTTCGGAAACCGTAACCACATTTTTTTTACCTGTGCATGAATACAATAAAACTAAAGGAATAAGTAAAGAAAACGTGAAACTTTTATATAATACACTGTATAGCATAAAACAAAACAATAGAATGAATACTAAGCTTATCTGCCGATAAAAATAAAACTATTTTCCCTAATGGGGATGAGTGGAAATACGGTTTTACGAAACGATGATGATCATACGCCATTTCTGAATGTTAAGCGGTGCAAAGGACTTAATCCGTACTTTAAAATATTGCTGCGATGCTCTTTGGTTGGATATCCTTTGTTCTGATTCCATTGGTAAACAGGATACTTTTTATGCATTTCATACATAAAATCATCGCGATAGGTTTTGGCCAAAATACTTGCAGCGGCAATAGAACGGAAGATACCATCACCTTTTATGATACATTTATGCGGAATGGTAGCGTATTGAAGAAATCTGTTTCCATCAACGAGCAGGATATCGGGTTTCACCTTCAACTGATCAATACATCTATGCATTGCTAAAAAAGAGGCATTCAAAATGTTGATTTCATCAATTTCAAAATTATCGGCATTAGCAACGGCAAAATCAAGCGCTTCCTGTTCAATAACAGTTCTTAGGGCATATCTTTGCTTTTCAGAAAGCACCTTGGAGTCATTGAGCATTTCTGCCAGCAAACTGTTTTCATTCCGGTGATCAAGAATCACTGCAGCAGCGTAGACCGGGCCTGCCAAACAACCTCTTCCTGCTTCATCCAGCCCGGATTCATAATGATGATGATTGGCATAGCATATTTTAAGTTTTAATTTCATTTGATTATAATTTGATTAATTCGGTCAGATGGAGCTCGCCAAAATACTGATTTGTATGTTTTCCAGGTCACGAAATCGAATCATCCGCGTATGTGTTAATAGTATTGTCATGGTTCGGTTCATCCCTAATTAATTTGCAGGTTAAGGTCGGATGTAACCTCCATTTTAAGGATTATTAAATCAAAAAGTTTCTGTGTACGAACACAAAAGGGTTTCATGGTACTATTTCATTTTAAATTATGAGTCCACTCTGAAAAGTAAATTATCCACAGAATATACAGATTTACACAGATTCTAAATCCTGATAATCAATGCATTAAAAAAAGAAAATGAACACAGATTTGCCGAAAACAAGTTTTCGGAGTGGACTCAATTATAAAAGTTCTGTTCTTCCTGTTTCATTAATCAGATTCTGAAAAATGCGAACATACCTGTCTTTTTGAGAATCATAAGAGTATTTTTCTTCAACTGTTTTTCGTCCCTCTGCCCCTGTTCTTTCTCTCAAGTCTTTGTTTTCAATGAGTTTAGAAAGAATCTCTATCCATTGTTTTTCATCCTTGGCCAAAAATCCATTTAGTCCATGAGTAATAATATCGTTGTTGACCCCTACAGGCGACATTACAGCAGGTATTTCCAGTGCCATGTATTGTAACCCCTTAAATCCACACTTTCCCTTGCTCCATGGATCGTTTGGTAAAGGCATAATGCCAATGTCAATAACATTCAGGTCTTCTATTTCTTTTTCCCTGCTCCAGCGAATATTTTCCAGATCGGGCAACGAACCTTCATAGGGTTGATCGCTTATTACCCTGAAACATATTCCATTACCATATTTATCTTTCAATTTTTGCAGAAAGGGTACAGCCAAAGAAAAATGTTTGAGAGTTGTTGATGATCCCGTCCATCCGATACAAATCTTTTGATTGGTATTGTTTTTTTTGATTCCCTGATATTGAACTGTATCAATAGTAGTAGGCACAACAAATACATTCTGGTTGTATTTTGAAGTATAATCTGCCAGATACTGATTGCCCACAATACATGCGTTGGCCATTGCAACCAGATGTTTGGTTTTGGAAGGTTTTTTCAAAAAAGCCAATTTCTTATTTCCATTGGAAACATCCTTGAGCCAGATGCTGTCATCGAAATCGAGCACCATTTTTGCACCCGATTTTTTTATTCTTTTTTCGAAAAAGGTTGTGCCCATCATGTGCGCTTCGCGGTAAATAAACACCAGATCAAAACCCTGCAGCATCTTCATATCTTTCCACCTATGCCATAGACTTTTCAGAAGAAAAAGAAATTTGTGAAAGTATTTTCCCTCGGCATAAAAAATAAGATCGTCTTTTTCATCAATCAGGTAAGATATCTGGCATTCAAAACCATTTTTTCTCAGATGATTCAGGTATTGCTCGAAGCGAAACCTTTGTCCGGGCGAACGCCCCGGACGATGTGCTGCCAGAAATAAAATTTTGTTTGACATTTCTAATTAAATTTTAAAACAATCAAACCTACACCTGCAATAATTTACCAACCAAAACCAATAAAAGCAGAGCGGTAAATAAAAACTCACTCCAAAAATTTTTTTTGTTTTCCTGAAAAAATACGGCTAAAATACCTGCCAGCGGAAGACCTGCAATACCTCGGTTTACATAAAGATGCTCAAAATAGATCAGCATTAAAACCAAACTGATAAGAAAAAAAAACAACAAAACCCTGTATCTTTTCCTCAATCTCACCGGTTTATCGCGCAACCCACTGCCATAAACCACCACCAGCGCAATAAGGGTTGTAATACCGGTTACAGAAAAAGTAATCCATTGAAAAGTATTGAGAAGCAGAGGATTATCAAACAAACTTTGAAAAAACGACCACCATTCTCTGAATTCAACACCCAGTCTGTCGAACCAGAAATAATATGTAGCGACAAATAGATACGGTAACTGAAGACCTAACAAAGATGCCAGCAATGATTTTAGATTTACCAGATAATAAATAACCAGAGAGATCCAGATCAAAAGAAAAAGTCCCAGTACAGGATAGTAAAACAGAGAAGCCACACCGATCAACAGACCTACATTAAAGATTTCTTTGTATGTATCCTGCTCATCGAAATCATCAAAAATCTTGTCGAGAGCAATGATGAGAAAAAAATTGGAAAACCAGAAAGGATGCAGGCCAACCAGATTAAAACTCGAACTCATCAACACAATAAAAACAAGAGCCGGTAGATAGGAATTACGATCGACAAGGTTTTTATTGGTAATCACCCTGTTGAACATGAAAGCCTGCAACAGCATAAAGAAAAAGCTTAACAACACATTCCAGAAAGGATACGAAGAAAAAATGCGGTAGATAAATGTATACAATGGCGCCTGATAATTGCTGCTGAGCTCAACATCTTTAAAATAAATAAAACTATCGATCCAGAAAATTACCGCCAATAACAACAAAATGATATTGAGCAAAGGATTATTGGACTTAAATTTACCTATCAGCATATTCAGTATATTTTTACATCAGGTCTCTGCCAATGTCGGTTCTGAAATATTTTTTCTCGAAATCTATTTTGTTTGCATCGCTGATGGCATTTTCGAGGGCTTTTTCGAGAGAGGGATGCAAAGAACTTATGGCAAGAACCCGTCCTCCTGCTGTATAGATATTTTCATCTACCTGCTTTGCTCCGGCATAAAACACATGACTTTTTTGCACCTGATCTGTACCCGATATCTTTTTTTCTTTTTCATAGATACCTGGGTATCCGCCCGATACAAGCATAAAAGTAGCACAAAAATGCGGACATATTTCAAGTATATGCTTATTTAGGTTTTCTTTGGCAATATCATTTAACAATTCAACAAAATCAGAATTGATACGGGGCAGAATGGCTTCGGTTTCCGGGTCGCCCAGGCGAACGTTATACTCAATAACATAAGGATCGCCGTTCACGTTCATCAAACCCAGAAAAATAAAACCTTTATAATTCAGCTTCTCTTGCTCAATACCCTTTATGGTAGGTTTTACAATCCGTTCCACTACCTTATCCATGAAATCATTATCGGCAAAAGGTACAGGAGAAACAGCACCCATACCACCGGTATTAGGACCCTGATCGTTTTCACCTATCCTTTTATAATCTTTAGCCTGAGGCAGCATCACCCAGTTTTTTCCGTCTGTGGCAATAAAAACAGACAGCTCAATCCCATCCAGAAACTGCTCAATCACAACTTTCTCAGATGCTTTTCCAAAAGACTTCCCCAGTAGTAATCCTTTTAGACCCTCAACAGCAGCATCATAATCATGAAGAATCAACACCCCTTTGCCTGCTGCCAAACCATCGGCTTTCAGTACATAAGGAGGTTTGAGCGACTGAAGAAATTCAACACCCTGCTCAAATGTATCAGGTGTAAAACTTTTATAAGCAGCTGTAGGAATCTGGTGCCGATGCATAAATTCTTTGGCAAACTTTTTACTCCCTTCGAGCTTGGATGCCCTCTTAGAAGGACCAATAACCATTACATGACGTGTTTTCGCATTTTCCTTCAAATAATCAGCAATGCCTTTCACCAACGGATCTTCAGGCCCAACAACCACCATTGAAATATGATTGTTTGTTATAAAATCTGCCACCTCTTCGAAATCACCCGGATCCAGGGATACATTTTCTCCGCAGGTAAGTGTGCCAGCATTGCCAGGGGCTATAAAGAGTTTTTTACATAAAGGACTATCACTGATCTTCCAGGCAAGAGCATGCTCCCTGCCTCCTGATCCCAACAAAAGAATATTCATATCAAACCTGTTAGTATTTTTTTTCTGCCAAAATTACAAAAATCTTTCAGGTATAAGATTTTAAAATCCGATTGCAAATATAATAATATCTGCCAATTTGCTATTTATTAATGCATTATGAATAATATGCTTTTCTAAGGTCAGTTGTTCTGAAATTAAATTTGCCAATGGATAATATTGACGTTTGGGTCGTTGTTGTTTTTTCTGCGCTTGTTTTTGTGTGTGGAATGTCTTTCGCAAAGTCAGGAAGCAACATGAAATCCTTTTTTGCTGCCGGCGGCGCATTGCCATGGTGGATGAGCGGATTGTCATTATTTATGAGCTTCTTTTCCGCGGGTACCTTTGTTGTGTGGGGGTCTATCGCTTATTCCAGTGGATGGGTGGCGATTACCATTCAATGGACTATGGCCATCGCCGGTTTATTGATCGGTTTTTTTATAGCTCCCCGATGGCGCAGAACCGGTGCCTTAACAGCTGCTCAATTCATTACAGAAAGATTGGGCTACAATACCCAAAAAGTTTATACCTACCTCTTTCTGTTTATTTCCATTTTTACAACGGCATTTTTTCTTTACCCCGTTGCTAAAATTGTTGAAGTATCCGCTGGTATTCCCAAAACTGGTAGGGTACATGCCGGAGATCAGAGCCGCGCGACTGAGGGCGCATACTCCGCTTACGGAATACACGTTGGTGTAACGAATCCCCTGGTCAGCCAGTTGATCGATATTGGGGGTTTGCGCTACTTCATCGCCAT
>CAYPFV010000042.1:0-19738 GCA_964410015.1 uncultured Bacteroidales bacterium | reverse complement strand
AAATGCAGAAATAATGATGATGCAAAATATGGGAAAATATCTCTTTATTATTGGAATTATAGTGACAATAGCAGGCCTGTTGATCTGGATATGGCCCTCGAAATGGAATATGCTGGGAAACCTTCCTGGCGATATCAGAATAGAAAAGGAAAATTTCAAACTTTACATACCCATCACTACTTCATTACTGATAAGTGTTGTCATTTCCCTTGTGCTTATTCTGATCCGGAAAATTTCAACCTGGTTTTAAATAAGAGAGGATTGTTTGATTGCTTCTCAGTCCACCCTTTGATCACGGAAATACAATCCCCGGATACTGTGTTACACTCACACGTGGTAAAGAGGAATTATATTGTTGGTTGATGGCATCAATGAAAAAATTGGCAACGATGGCATTTCCCCTGGCCGATAAATGCACACCATCGAGAGAAAACAATCCGCCGGTAATGAATTGCGTGGTAAATTCTAGTCCGTCAAACATAAATCCTTGCTTGGCTTCATTCATGTATTGATTCATATCTACAAGGGCAAGATCATGCTCACGGGCAATTTCAGCAATTACATCGTTGTATCCTTCTGTTGCTTCTCTGATAAGGTTTATCTGAGATTGGGTCAGGTAATACCGGTCGGGAACCGGAACCTCTGTTCCCCAGCCGGCAAGGTTCAGACTGTCTTGCGGAAGTGTAATCAGTAACAGTTCACCAGATTCAATTTGCCGTATTCCTCCCGGAGCAGCTGCATCCTCTATGACCATGCCATTTAGTCCCGACTGAAAATGAATATGTGACAAACCCAGATTGTCATAGTATTCATTTAATGCATTGATTTGATCTTCGTCGGATAAAAATAAGATACGGGAAGGGAGGGTGTTGAAAAAAGGTATGCTGGTAATATCGGGTATATTTGCTACAACACCTTTTTGTGCACTTACCGATAACTGATTGATTAATTGCTGGTAAGACACCCGGAATTCTTCCAATGGTGTAATGTCTTCATCATATCCGCCAGCCAGGGCATAAGAGAGCACATCGTTATTGCCTATCCACAAGGAGAAAAAAGTAGGTTGAAGATCCATAGCATCTTCTATAACAGAGGTGGAAGGTGAGCTGGCAAATCTTGTAAAGTAAGCGTTGGAAGTTGCCAGGTCATTGCGGAGCAGATCATTGGTTTTTGCACCAGGAACTCCCAGGTTATGAAAAGGTCCCTCTTCATCAAAAATATTGTCGAAGTTTTCGGGATCAGGTGTCTCGGATGTGCCTCCGGGTAAGGGATTAATATTTCCGTCTTCATCAGTTACCGAAGCAATGGTAATCCTGTTGCCAAAACCCCACTCATCATTCATCAAGGGTTGTTTGAATTCACCGCCTCCGGCATGCAAGATCTGCTTGGCAATGATATTGGGATAGGAAACCATTTGACCTGAACGAAACAAATCGCCATCGGCAAAACCTGCTGTGAGGGAATTGCCCAGCGAAATGTATACCGAAAAATCGGCATTTCCACTATCTGTTTCAAACCCGTCTATTTCGGGTTCGCATGAATAAAACAAAAACAGAAAAATGACCGGAAGAAATATTTTATGTTGTATCTTCATGGTATTAAAAATGATTTAGCGTTATCAGAAACCCCTTTAATGTGTTTAATTATTTGTGATTTTTATCGATTCAATCTTCACTAAACTTTTTTATAACCGATTTGGGCAATAAACATTCAAAAAAAGGTAATGTTTTATTTCTTTTCGATAACGTGTATTAGGGTAAAGTTAGAATTGATATGTGATACCTAAACCAGTAATGTATGCATTTGATTTATATTTGCCTCCAAAATTGGCAGGTTCATAATTTGCTGTGGTTTGTTGTCCCATCAAATAAATAAAGCCAGCATCTATCATCATCCCTTCTAAGGGGGAAAATGACAAACCTGTAGTTATTCCGGTGTTGTTCAGACCAGGTGTTTCGGGTGAGAAGTAGGATTTATGAACAGGTGAAGGGTCATAATAGGCCCCTGCCCGGATGATAAAATTATCAAATAAGTAATATTCTGTGCCAACTCTGATGATGAGGGTGTTGCTGTATTCTCTGGGGTTCTCTGAGTCTGCCAGAGAAGTGGTATTTTCTGAAAAGTCGAAATTAAGAGATTCATAAGCATCCCAAAAAACATAATTTATTGACATGCCAGCCATGAAAATTCCTTCCTGTTGATAGGATAATCCAATATCGAGGTTTGCAGGCAGAGGCAGTGAAGTGGATAAATTTGTTGCACCAGGAAATAAACTACCGAGTGTTTCCGGAACGCTGATATCAACATATCCGTCATCTATTTTCATGTCAATGCGGGAGCGGTAGCTCATTCCTATGTTTACAGAATTATCGAGTGTAACCAGAACGCCGGCATTATAACCCCATGCATCTGTTTGTCCTCCTAACCGGATCTCACCCTCATTTTGCTCTCCCTGCACTGGCAAGTTCCTTGAAAGATCAAAATTGCCCGTTGCATAAACCAATCCTGCTCCTGCAGAAATTTTATCGTTGATTTGATAGGAAACAGTAGGTTGAAAAGTGAAATTCCGCAGTGTAATGTCTTTAATCAAAAATCTTCCGGCCCACCCATCTTCCCATCGGAGAGTATTGCCATACGGTGTGTTTAGTGCAAATCCCACACTCCACTGATTATTGATCTTGTAAGCTCCATAAAAATAGAACGGGGTACTCAACGGATTATCGGTGATTGACTGATAATGCGAAGCAGGTCCTAATTCGAAAACCGTTGTACTTCTGATAAAACTGGTACCACCCGAAAAACTGAATCTTTCAGGAAGGGTGCTTATAGCGCCGGGATTATAAAATACCGTACTTGCATCAAAATTAAGGGAAGTGCCAATAAGACCCATGCCCATATTGCGGTGACTGTGCAAACTTACCTGATAACCTCCGGCCTGTAAAGAATAACAGAGTGTTAAAGATAAAAAGATCGATAAAATAATTCTATGCATGTTGTTTTGGTGTTGAAAAACTAATTTGTAAACATTGATCAGCGGTTTTTGATTTGAACATTCTTTAAAATTTCGACAAAATATTTTCAAAAATAATATTTTACTTTGCAAACATGTGTTTTAGTAAACAAAACTACTTCCCCCAATAAATTCTCTGAGAATACTTGTGGGGGGTATGTCTTTAGGGTTAATGGGTTTTAGTAGTTTCAGAATCCGGTTGATTCTGAGCACTTCTTCTCTTATCAATTGGTTGTCGGCCCTGGAAGCATCCAATATGCCTGGCGCATAATGAGCAAAAACGGCAATTTCATATATGAGTGAAGAATTAAAAATGGCGTGGGCACTTTCCTGAAAAGGAAAAATGCTATGGTATTCATTTTTGATCACATCGGGCCAGCGGGTAATGGTCTCATTAAAACTATACCCTCTGAAAAGATGATCGCGCACCAAACGCCTGATCAATCGATGGTCAGATGTTGACAAAGGCATATGATCATGGATGTTGAGCGTGTTCAGTGCCGAAACAAATAACCGGTATGATTCAATGTCGAGGGTTTCTTTCCATAATTCGGGATTTAACCCATGAATGCCTTCCACAATCACATAGGTGTCTTTGGTTATCGTGGTGGTTTTCGGTTCGGGGATGGCTCCTTTGCCATCAAAATGATAACGTGGCATGTTTACAGGATTGCCCGACAATAGTTGTTGTATGGTATCGCGAAAAAGGGGCAGGTCGAGTGCAGTGATGCGTTCAAAATTCCTGATGCCGGTTTCTTCATCTGGAACAATTTTTTCATGAGGCAGGTAAAAATTATCCAAAGAAATGATTAAAACCCTTTTTTTCAGTACTTTTAACTCGATTGCCAAACGGTTTGCCGAAGTGGTTTTACCTGATGATGTGGGACCGGCAAGAAAAATGAGACGGGGTTTAAGCGGATGACTTACAATATTATCAGCAATCCTTCCGATGCGTTTGGATTGATATGCCTCCGAAATTTTGATAAATTCCGGTAACTCCCCGTTGGTGATGGCATCATTGAGCTGTGCGAAATTTTCAATGCCAAAGTGCTTCATGTTTTCTTCTGATTCGGAAAACCGTTTGAGGTATTTGCTTATCTGCAGTTTTCGGGGCATCACCTTCTCATAAAAAACCGGGTCTGCTATCAGGAAAAAACCATCCTTGTATTTAAAAAACTGAAAGTTGTTAAGCAATTCGTAGTGCTCATTTATTCTGCTCAAAAACAATTCACCCTCTCCGTCAAACTCCGCCAAATGCATTTCTTCATCGGTTTCCCTGTTGTGCGAGTAAAGTAACTCCAGTATGTCGGGACGGTTATGATAATCAAAATACCGGAGAATTTTCTCTTTGGGCATGAGTTGTTGCACAAAATCTTTTCTCTGATGGATCAGTTTTTTGATCTCTGCCTTTATTTTCTCTAGTTCAGAAATATGCAGTTTGTGATCTTTGAAATAACCATACACCCCACCAGGTATGCTGTAGGCAATGTAATATTGTCGTTCAGGATAAAGATTGGCAATCGCTTTTAAAAAAACAAGCAGCAGGGGTTGAACCAAACTTCTTATATTTCCGGGTGGTGGTGCTATCTTTTTTTTGAATGCTTGCTTCTCTTCTAAGGATTCCATTTGTTTGATTGTGTATTGTAAGGGTTTTTTTATTATTGAGTGCTTGCTTTTAAACTCTGTAATTTCATTTTTGTTTTATATTTTATCCAGATGGTCTGAAAATCTTTTCTTCAAACAGATTGATTCTTTTCTCCGCCAGCATCTGTTTATTGCTTAAATCCCTCAAAATAAAAGTGCATATTTTATAGTCTGAAAATCAATCATTGCTTCATTTGTATAAAGAAACAAATCGTTGAAAAACTTTTTTTGGTGTTTAATGTCTGAGTATTTTAAATTTTATGTAGGTTTGTTAAAGAAAAAAGAAGTTCTTCATTATTATCCTGACATTTTATCCTGGCAAAGATTCATTATTATTATACTGCATTTTCATTTTTTAAATCAACATTATAAAAAGAGTAATCTGCAAAAAATAAATGTTCTGATCATTTTCGTGTTTGAACCTGATGCTTTGACATGCAGAAAGCATAAACCTGCAAATATTTTCAACCTATCATTAATCAAAGATAAAAAAAGATATAAGATATGATTGATTTGTCAACAACCTATATGGGTTTAAAATTAAAAAATCCCGTTATTGTGGGAAGTTCCGGACTGACCCGCACCTTAGATAATCTTGTAACCATTGAAGATAAAGGGGCCTCAGCAATAGTTTTGAAGTCTTTGTTTGAAGAGCAGATCAAAATGGAGATCAAAAAGGTTTTTTCACATGAAGATATGCACAATGCCTATACAGAAGCCGAGGATTATATCAGAAATTATGCAAGATCGCACAACCTGGAAGAATATCTGAACCTGATCAGACGTGCCAAAAGCAAACTGTCTATCCCGGTAATGGCAAGTATAAACTGTGTTACTTCCGAAGAGTGGCCAGCGTTTGCCAAAGAAATTGAAAAAGCAGGTGCGGATGCTCTGGAATTAAATGTGTTTTTGCTTCCTGCCGATATCGAAGCCAAGGGCGAACAATACGAAAAGTTGTATTTTGAAATTGTTGAAAAAGTAAAAAAAGAAATCTCCATTCCCATTGCTCTCAAAATATCTTACCATTTTTCAGGTCTGGCAGAAATGATCAAAAAGTTGTCATGGACCGGAATCAAAGGATTGGTTTTGTTCAACAGGTTTTATAATCCTGATATTGATGTGGAAAAGTTTGCAGTGAAACCAGGAAACCTTTACAGTACACCTCAGGAAATATCTACTTCACTGCGCTGGGTGGGAATTCTTTCAGACCGTATTCAAACAGATATATGTGCTTCCACAGGTATTCACAACGGAGAAGGAGTGGTAAAACAAATACTTGCCGGCGCTAATGCGGTGCAAATATGCAGTACATTGTATAAAAACGGATTTAGTCAGATAACTTCCATTGTGAATGAATTTGAGAACTGGATGGAAAAGAATAGTTTTGAAAGTGTTGACCAGTTCAGAGGAAAACTGAGTCATAAAAAATCTGATAATCCTGCTGTTTTTCAAAGGGTTCAGTTTATGAAACATTTTGCCGGGATTGAATAGCCTGCTACATAAATGCTGTTGGTTTTATCCTTTCTTTGATAAGAAAAAGATCAGCGGGGTTATGACCATGATGTTGATTCTTACATGGATGGTTATTTATTTTGTTACACAGCAAAAGCACCGCATGGTTATTGTGGGAGAGTTTTATCGGAGTGAATCAATCTATTATCAGTAAATGAATGGGTGAACCTTCGGAATAAGGAAAAATATTTATGTTGCGTGTGAAATCTATCCTTTTTGCCTGACCGTAACAAATGTATTGAAAACCCGTTATAACCGCTATTGGAAAGTGCCATTACGGTAATGTTTTTTGTTGAGATACCCCCTGTAAATAAGTGCAGATGTTATGTGATTCATAGATCTGCACTTTTTTGTTGTGCTGTTTCACATCATATTGAATCAATCATCAAGCGATCCAAAAACTCTTTCGAGCAAATCGTTGATTCTTGCCTGCGGATCAGTGCGTATCTTTAGTTCTTCCTCAGCAATCAAAACAAAAAGACCATCAAGAGCTTTTTCTGTTGCATAATCTGACAGGTTGGTTTCTATAGGGTTTAGATTAGGCCAAATGGTTGCTACCGGATTATAGGCACTGGTAATCTGTGCCCATATTGTAGAGGCTCCAACACTTTCAAGGGCCGCATCAATTTCCGGTAAAAAAGCTTCGTAGAGAGAATGATAAGTTTTCTCAACCAGATATTGTGTAGCAGCATCATTTTCACCGTTGAGAATGTTCCATGCATCGGAAATGCTCATGGAAACAATTGCATCTGTTATGATAGGACGCGCTTTCTCTGAAGCTTCTTCTGCTCCCCTGTTCATCAGAAGTATCACCTCATCCAGCAATGGTTGTATCAAAGACATGTTGTCTTCGATATAACTATATGCGCCCGAGGCTTCCTCCGGCCAGGGAATTCTGATGGCATCATTACCATAATAACCATCCAACTGGTTGGTTTCTGCCACCGAATTATTGGTACCTACTTTCAAAGCTTCTTTCAAACCATTGGCTACCTCGGTTTCTGTGAGGGGTAGTATAAGGTTGCCATCCTCATCGCAGGATTGAAACATCAGGACAAAGAATATTGCTGCAGGCATCAGAATGAGCAAAGCGTGGGTATGACGTACTAAATTGTTTTTCTTCATTTTCTTCATTTTTTGATTATAAAAAGTAGTTGGTGTTTCTATCGTTTATGATTTGATTGATGATTTTTATGCTTAAATTGTTTATTTTTCCTACCATATATATATTTTTTTAATAAACGTTCTTTTTTTGAAAAAAATGCCTGGTTTATTGTTAAGAACAGATTCATGGCTTGCTTTCTCACTGGTCAGGTTCTTTTCATATTATCGTCTTTTTCAGGGCGAACCAAATTATATTATCTGGCAATAGCAATAGGATCATTTGGCAGAAAAGCAAAGATCATCAAAAAACATGGATTGTTATTGCGTGTAATTACCTGTTTCGAAGATAAAATATATTTTATGGGTTGATATTTTATTTATTTTTTTTTAATAATTGTAAGTATATCAGTGACATATGAATAAATCCGGTTAACATTAAATAACATGCAAATATTTAGATATTTATATATATTTGCGCAATTTTTCAAAAGTAATCAGGTTATCTTTGTAAGTAAAAAACTTTTCGTAACTTCATTTGTTGAAAAAGAAATTTGAAAACAATCATTTTTTAAATAATTTACCATTGTTATTATTATGAATAAGAAAAAACAATCACAGAAAACTACAAACTGGTTAGAAAAAACCCGTCCGTTACAAATTGCCATTGTTGTTATTGCCTTAGCTATTGGCAGTATTATGATCTTTAACAAAGGAAACGGAACCGCCAATAACAGCGCCTCAGTTTCCAATGCCAGCACTGAGTCAGAATCATCAGACAGTCAGGTGGTTAAACTTACCGATGCTGTTTTTGATGAAACCATTTCAGATGGCGTTGTGTTGGTTGACTTTTGGGCTACCTGGTGTCCACCATGCCGTATTCAGGGACCTATCGTTGACGAGGTTGCTAACGAAATTAGTCACAAAGCAAAAATTGCCAAACTGGATGTTGACGATAACCCACAGGCAGCTGTTAATTATGATGTGAAAAATATTCCTACTCTCATTATTTTTAAAGATGGTGAAGTTGCCCAACGTTTTGTTGGTGTTCAGCAAAAAGAAACGCTTATTGCAGCCATCGAGAGTCATTTATAACAGAGTGCTTCGGGGTAATAACGAACCATCATTGTCAATTCAAACCCGATACCAGGTATATACAAATTATCTAGTATCCCGGGTCAACATATCTTTTGCAACACTTTATTAAGATGAACATAAACCCTACAATGGTGTTTCTGTTTTCAACAAATCCTGTAGAATTCAATTTTTTACATAATAATTATACAGACAAATTTATCCGTTATGGAACATTTAACACTGGAAACTTTTAAAAAAAAAGTTTTTGATTTTGAGAATAACAAAGATTGGAAATTTGAAGGTGACAAACCTTGTATTATTGATTTTTATGCAGATTGGTGTGGACCCTGTAAAATGGTTGCTCCGGTTCTGGAAGAACTGTCAAAGGAATATGAAGGGAAACTTGATATTTACAAAGTAGATACTGAGAAAGAAAGAGATCTTAGTGCCATATTTGGTATCAGAAGCATTCCTTCCATTCTTTTTGTACCAAAAGAATCACAACCTCAGATGGCTGCAGGAGCATTACCCAAAAATGCCCTTGAAAAAGCAATTGAGGATGTTTTAGGAGTAAAAAACGATCAATAAATTCCATGTTGTTTATGGGTCAGAATCTGTAGATACTTTTTAAAGTTTTGCAGGCTTTTGTTTCTTTAAGGCTTGTTTTTATTCTGAATTCCATATTTAAAAACTATACACAAAAGATGAATGCCACAAAAGAAGAAAAAAAATCCGTAAAAGGTAACATCTCAAAAAATAAATACCTTTGGGTCATTGGTGTTTTTACCCTTCTTGGTGTTGTAGGCGGATATGTATATTACGCCACTGTAGGGTGCAATATTGAAGGCGGCGGATGTCCCATTCAGTCAAACCCATACCTTACTATGTTGTGGGGGGGGGTAATGGGTTATTTATTGCCGGGTATTGTACTAACTCCCAAAGAGGGATAAAAATGGTTTTTTTTACACCCATTGATTCTTGTTTTTCATAAACTGACAGTGGTTGATAATGCTCAACCTGAAAGACACTGAATAGATAAATAAATATGTGGGCTTACCCCTCACTACTGAGTATTTCAAATATTAATTGATGGGTTTTTGTTGATAAAGCAAAGCCAACACCATTCCGGGAATATCCGGAATGGTTTTTTTATTTGAAAGGATATTACTCTTCTTTATTGCTGTTTTCCTTTTTTGTAATTTATTTTTTCAGTGAGGGTTTGCTGGTTATGGTCGTCAAAAAAATACCATGTACCTTCTTTATATCCGTTCTCATAAGTTCCTTTTTTTTTCAAATTGCCTGATTCATAAAAATATTTCCAATCTCCATCAGGAACTCCATTTTTGTATTTGCCGGTTTGTTTAAGTTGCCCGCCTGGGTAATAAACCTTCCACATCCCTTCCAGTTTATCGTTCTCAAACTTCCCAACTGTGTATATTTTACCGTTTTCATGCCAGGTTTGCCAGGTATTCTCTTTTTTATCTCTGATGTATTTACCTTCATTGCTTTTCTGTCCTCCTGGGTAATATTCGGTATACAAACCATGCAATTCGCCTGTTTCATATTCAGCTTCCGACATTTTATCACCGTTGGGATGAAAGGATTTGTATCTTCCGTGTAGTTTACCATGTTGGTAATAGCAAATCCTTCTAAGATTTGTGTTTTTGTAATATACATACAAGGTATCAGAAAATACACCCTTGTTTTTTTTTCCTTTATAGTGCAAAGTACCATTATCATGGTATTCTTCCCACAAACCATTCTCTGTGCCGTTTTCTAACTTATTTTTGCGAAACAGACTCCCATTCTCAAAATACAGATAACTAAAACCTGATGGTAAACCCATGATGAAGTTTGTCTTGCTTTCGATTTGCTCATCGGCGAAAAATGTAAGAAATGAACCATGAATCCTCCCACTTTTGTAAAATCCTTTTTGGAGAATTTTTCCTGAAGGATAATATGCGGTAAATTCCCCGTCTCTTAATCCTTTTTCGAAATTGATGATCTGATGTAATTCTCCCGAAGCGTAAAAAGTATTCCATGTCCCTTCAGGCATGTTGTTTTGAAAATGACCCTGTTGTCTTTTGTTTCCATTGGAAAAAAAGTAAACATAGAAACCATGTTTTACAGTATCGCCCCGGCTGTTCAGAAAAGCCTGGTAATATTCTTTTGTTTTTCCATTTTCGCAGGTCTTGTCAACACTAAATATTTTCTGACCGTTGCTGGTATCAGTAAAAAAAAAGATAAATAAGCAAACTATCAGTGGTTTAATGAAAGTGAACGAAAAAGTGATAAAGGGAAAACTGTTATTCAACATTGATGATGATTTGGGTGCCTTTCAGAGATGTGCTGCCTGTGAAATCAATGATGGCAGCAAGGGAATACTCACCTTTAGGTAATTCATCTTCAGGAAAAGACAGCACAACTGTTCGCACCGATTGAGGATAAACATTGATTTCTTTGGTTTTGAACCTGTGCTCTTCCGCAGTTTCAAGATGAGAAGCAATCAGAAAAACTTTACTTTTGGTAATTTGATCACCCACATTTTCAATATTTACAGAAAACATTCTTTCACCCGGTTGGGTGCTTTCAATCTCCTGTAGTGAGTTTACTTCCATCCGTTGTGTTTCCGAAGATTGTGGGTTGTAATTCAGGTATATATCAATTCTTCCCATCAAATTTAAACCTGTTTGTACTTCCTGGTCGGCGGTAAAAGCAGTTTGCTCAACCGTAGTGGAAAAACTTAATATACCCCATTTGGCACTGTAATCTTCTGATGAAGATTGAAGGTTGATTTCTACGGTGCCCGATTCATTGGGTTGCAAATCCAGAAATGTAGGATTCAAATTCACCCAGTTTGAAATGCTGTTTTTTGTTGATCCGGCAGGAAGGGTTTCAATATTTCCCTCTCTGTTGACCAGAAAATCATACTGACGAAGCATGATGGTCTCTTTTTTATTGCTGTGGTTTTTCACTGTAACAGTGCGCGTTTGTGCTTCTCCTGGTTCTGCATTGAAACTGATACGGGCAGGTGCCACCTCAATATCCTGCCCGTAAGACCAGGCAATAGTAAAAATCAGCAATAATGACAAGATGTGCTCTTTGTGTATCAACCAAAAAAAAGGGAGGAAATTTATTTTTTGCATGAGTTTTACTGATAATTGTAATTATTGTTGAAAAGTTATTCGTTTACAGGTTTTTATTTTTTACGAACATAAACAATTGATTGTTTCACAATACAATAAACAATAACAAATGAAATCGGTTGGATACTGGCATCTGTTTTTAGTGAGCGTACTCTAAGGTTACTGTTTGTGCGAATATTTATAGTTAATAAATATGTATGTTTTTGTTTTCTGCTAATGATGCAATTTTATCGAAACAAAATTAGATAAAAATATGGTTTATCAAAAACAACTTGATTATATACCTTATTCTGTTAACTATTATCATAAAACCACCAATTGTCTGAAATTTAATTGTAAATTTGTTTATTGCAAAATTAGATAAGTATTGGATGATTTGTTTTTCAGCAGTGTTTTTTTAACATGTTCTAATATAAACTGATCATAAAGTGTATTTATTTTGCGTATAGCAATTCAAAACAAAATCAGTCTTTTATCCTAAGTTAAAAACTTAATTACCTTCATCTTGAGTATCTGCAATAACAAAAAACAGCTTATCTGTTATCGTTTTCAAGGTATTTTGCCTTCGGAAGGGTTGTTCGTAATGATGCGGATAAAAAGAAAATTTCTTTTTCCTGAGATGCTTGCATTGGTAGCTTTTTCATTTTTGTTTGTTGCTTTTCAAAATGATGATCTAAGTCCGCGCATTCGTGAAAAGATTGAGACCAACGAAGAGCTTATTCAGTACTATACCAACCGACAGGAATTCGAAACTGCCATTGCTTATCTGAATCAGACCGGGTATTTATATTGGGAGAATGGAAAGGAAAAACAGGCTGCCAAATATTTTATGCGTGCCGCCGAATACTATGAACTTATTGAGGATTGGGAAAATCTGCGCGTTATTTATAGCAATGTTGGATTGATTTATCTTGATTTAGAGGACCTCGATGGTGCTGAAACTGCCTTTGCCAAGAACCTTGAAATACAGCGGCAGATTAGAAATCCTCGTGGTATTTCTTCTGGTATAGTAGATTTGGCCTACGTAAAGAGTTTAAAGAACGATCAACGCGAAGCCATTAGCCTTCTGGAAGAAGCACTCGATATTGCACAAAGTAATGACTATGAGTCTGTTGTACCAAATATCTACAAACAACTCTCTGAGAATTATAATCAAATTGGAAATGTTGCTCAATCAGAAGAATTCGAAAGGAAATACAGCGATAGTCGGGATTTTCAAAGCCGGCAGTCAATTGTGGGGGAAATGCAACAACGCCAGGAGCAAAGTCAGGTGGAAGCACTTCGCCTGAAAGCAGAAGCAAGAGCAAGAGAACTTGAAGTACAACTGGATAAAATGATCTTTCAGGAAAAACAAGATTCAATATCCCTGGTGGTAAAATCTAAAGAAGATTCGCTTACCATTGCCCGTCAAAGAGATAGTTTGCAATCTATCAATATTCAAAAACTCGAAGCCGACCGACAATTGCAGGAAACAGAAATTGAACGGCAGCGTGCAGTGCAAAATTTTCAGCAACTTGTTATCTACTCTGTTTTAATTGGTCTTGTTTTGGTTCTTATATTGGTTATTATTATGTACAGAAGCAACAGAGCACGTTTAAAAGCCAATATTGAACTGGAAACGAAAAACAAACAAATACAACTTACAAGCGAAAAACTTAGAGAAGCTTTTGTTAAAATTGAGGATCAAAACTACAGGATCACTCAAAGTATCAGCTATGCCAGGGAAATTCAAAGAGCCTTATTTCCCCCACTGGAAAATATCAATCATTTTATCAAAGATTCATTTATCTTTTTTAAACCTGTTGATATGGTAAGTGGTGATTTTTACTGGTTCAGAGATTCAGGAAACTTTGCCGAGAAAAAATCTACCCTTGTTTTGCAGAATCACGAAGGGGGATTCAATGGTTTCAGTAATAATGGGTCTGCACTCGAAATTCAAGGCGAAAAATTTCTCGTGTCTGCTGTAGATTGCACCGGACATGGAGTACCCGGCGCATTTATGTCGATGATCGGATACAACCTGTTAGATTCCATTACCCAAACCGGTACTACTCACCCCGACAGAATTCTTTCAAAAATGCACCAGGGTGTGCGTAAAATTCTAAAACAAGATGAAGGAACCAACCAGGATGGAATGGATATTTCCTTGTGTGTAATCAATCCTGCAACCAAAACCCTGGATTTTTCGGGTGCTAACAACCCGTTGATTTATGTGCAAAACGATAAAGTATCTGTTATCAAAGGTGATCGGTTTTCTATTGGAGGTATTCAAAAAGAAAAACATCGTACTTTTGCTTCCCACAGAATTAACTTTGAACAACCTACTGCATTTTATATTCTTACCGATGGTTTTACAGATCAGTTTGGTGGTGAAAAAGGAAGAAAATTCCTGTTGCGAAATTTCCAAAGGTTGATACAAAAAATTCATGCTAAACCTATGGTTGAACAAAAAATGATCCTTGAAAAAGAATTTGCCCACTGGAAGGGGGATGAAGATCAAATAGATGATGTTTTGGTTATTGGCTTCAAATTGAGCTGATATTTTCATTGCTGAACCTTTTTTCTGCGTAAAATCACCTGTTTTTTTACGAAAAAAACAGGGATTCATAACATGTTTTCCAATTTTCCGTATATTTGAATAATCAAATTAGTATTGTTTTTTTGAGAACGTTTTTTAATCAGCAACCTTTTTTATTTTACTAACCTCTGCGAATCAGATGACATATTCAGAATAGTGGTATTCAACCATCAAATCATTTATGGATACTTCATCATCTGCCATTTTTAATAATAAAATTTACATCAATGAAAAAATTACTTCTTTTAGTTCTTGTCTCAACGGTTTTATCCGTCAATTCATTTGCACAGGGAATTGACGACAGGGCAGTAATCCCTGTAGCGGTGACATTGAATTCAATCCTTCGTCTGAATGTTACCTCCGGAGGCAATATTGAATTTAATTTCAATACTCTTGAAGAGTATGAGAATGGCATATTTACCAGTGCTGCCTATCAAACAAAGTTTAATGTTGCTTCCTCGGTTAACTGGGAAGTAATCATGTATTCAGAGAATGCCGAATTAATTGGTACAGACGATGCTACCGGATCTAATACCATGGAACTTGATAACATAGGATATCACATTACCAGTGATGTAGGATCCGAAGATTTTAATTTTTCCAGTAGTGACGGTGATGATCCGGTTCCTTTAGATAACACTGCAAGTACTGTTTTGGTGGGATATGACGGAACCAATCCCAATGCCGGAGATATCAATGAAAATGCTTTTACCATTCACTGGCGCTGTGGAACCGGAGAAGGAACAATGAATGGAGGAAGTATATTGTCCCAGGGGATTGCAGCAGACCGATATGCCACCAATGTATTTCTGATTTTGCAACCCGTAAATCCCTGATAAGGATTCTCTGCATTAGATAGATACAAACTGCCGCTGGATTCATAATAAATCTTTCTGATTGCAGTTATTCTTTAATTCCCGGCAAAACCGGGAATTTATACATTTATTAGGTGTCTTGTATTTTGTGAAAAATATAATGATAAGATTCTTTTACAACCGATCGCTGTCTGTTTTTTGTTTTGCATGCCTGGTTCTGTTGAACCAAAAAAGCGAAGCGCAAAATCCTTATTCTCATATTTTGGTAGAAAGTGGTGGATATGTGCAAATGAATTTTAATTCACTCGAAAAATATAAGGAAGGTATAAGTTTTGAAAACTGGACACGTATTGCCATCACTTTTACTGACGACACCGATGATGAAGCGGAATGGAAACTTGAGTTTAAAGCCAATTCAACACGTTTAAATGGCGATTATGGAAATACCTTGCCATTGGAAACTATTGAGGTACAAGTTTATGATGCCGGTGGAGAAAATGATTTGGGGGCTTTTGTAGAGCCAAACGCACAAAATCTTGAAAACAATTATATTACCCTTGTTTCGGGTGCTCCCCAGGGAGATTTTTCAGATAACAAACTTTATATTAGTTACCGCATTGGATTGGATTCTCCTCTGTTGGGTGAAATACCTGATTATTATTTTGTAGACGTTGAATTCAAGCTTTCCAAGCTTTAATGGTGAACATTTTAAGACCATGATCATCCGACGTTTTTTTCTACTTCTTGGATTTCTCTTTCCTGTGGTCGGGGCGTTCACCCAAAATCTGAATTCTTTTGACCAGCAGGCTCCCTTTATTGATGCCTCTTTCCGCAAAACAAACCTAATCATAGAATCCGGGAGATCCTTCTTTAATGTATTGGTAATCAGAAATATGGGCGAAGCAGAAGAAACTGTATTTGTTGATATCAATGTACCGGTCGGATGGTCAGTAATGGATACCGAAACCTTGTCTTATGATATTCAACCTTCCGATTCTGTTTTGATTCCCATAAGGGCAGCGCCTTCCAAAGAAGTAGAAGGAGAAATCGGATACTCTGTAATTGCCGCCATTACTGATAGAAACGGTGATACCTATACCAACGCTTATTGTTTTGTTAAGATACCCAAAAAGTCTGATTTACGTTTTCAACCTCTTACAAGGGTATCCTTTTTTGATCAGCAAACTGGTGATACCGAGCTTTCATTCTTACTTTCCAACAGGGGAAATGTTAATGAATTGGTCTATCTCAATTTCAGAAGTACAAATAATATCCTGCTGCAGGGAGAAAAAGAAAATATGCTTGCCATGGATATAATGGTAAATGCTAAATCGGATACAACGGTAACAATACCGGTTCAACTCAATGAAAAGGATATAACATTCGCTGGCAGTTTATATCGTGCCGACCTTGAGGGGTTTACAGAAGATTATGAGTTTGCAACTTCTTTCTGGTTCAACAAACTTTCCAATACCTACAAATATATTGTTCCCGAATCAGAAAAGATGCTTGTGACCGAAATAGCAGCCCAGAATTTACTCAGTAATCAATCTGCTATCCTTGCCGGTGGTGTGAGAGGAAATGTACTATTTAACGAAAACAGAGATCTTAACTATGGTTTCTATCGATACGGCGCTGGTCCTTCCGACCAGTTCTTGAGGTATTCCCGCATACGAATCGAATACAACACTCCTGAAATGAATGCTAGCATCGGAGATGTTTCTTTTCAACAACTTAAATTCGGAGGGGGTAAAGGTGGTATGTTTTCTTACAAGTTTGCCGATGCTCTAAAATTATCGGTGATGGGGAGTCAGAATCTATTCAGACCTATTACCAGCTATGGTGCTACTATTGAGGAAAATTTTACTCCCTGGCACCTTTCCTCCTTTTATGCCCATAGCCGCAATGATTTTTTTGATAACATAGCACATGTTGGCGGGGCAGGTGCTTTTCTCAAGTTATTCGCCAACCACACACTGCGAATCAATACGGGTATCAGCCAGGTAAATTATAACCAAAATAACAACAGTCTGTTGGGGTATGGATTAAACCTGGAGTATTACGGTAAGATCAACAATACCGTTATCAGACTCCGGGAGCAGTATGGTTCTTCTAATTACTACGGACATTATTCAGGAAGACACAGTCTGAACGGCAGAATCTTTCATCCTATCTCTGATGAATTCCAGATTGAATACAACCTGAATGATCACAGTTACCGGCCACTTGTAGAATCAGACCAGGGTATTAACGATCAAAGATATACCCAACACCTGCAATCTAATTTGCTCCTCAGAAGGATTCTGGACAATAACCTGAGTATTTATGCCGGTCCTGTTTTCGAAAGAAAGGCGACCAATATCTTTTTCCTTTTTGAGGAAGACGACTCATTCGTTACAAATGCTGCCAAATTGAATATTGGTGGCAGAATCAATGACGGAAACGGGTTGAACTTTAGCCCAAACCTCACATTTGGGTACACCTTTGTTACCCGTTTTTCAACACCTCAATCAGATCTTTTCACCACTAATCTGCAATCCAGACCCAAAGAAATTTTCAATGCTCACATGAGTGTTAATCTCAGAAAAGATTTCTGGGGTACTTTTATCAATTATTTTTATGGTCCTTTTTCCGTTAATCAGGAAATTTCACAGTTTTATTACAATATTTCATCTCATTCCATAAGATTGATGCCATACCTGGAAAGATTTGTTTACAAAGACGTTATCAAACTAAATTCGCGTGTAGGATTGCTTTACGATTTTGGTTTCCGAACCAGCCGATTTAATATCAATAATCAACTCGATATTTTTCTTAAAAATGATTTTACAATCCATTTGCTCAATACCTTTTCCTATCAATTGACTACAGACCAGCTTACAGACGAACGTTATTCTTATTCCAACAATTATTTTGAAGTAAGACTGGTGAAAGAATTTAACTGGAATCAGCCCCGTGTTAAATATTATGACCTTACCATCAATTTATTTAAAGATCAAAATGGAAACCTCAGAAGAGATTTTAATGAACCGGGTGTAAAAGATATTCTGGTGAGCATTAGCAGCCTCGAACCTTTTGAATATGAAGATTTTGATGTGGATTATAATTATTCGGGTAAGATGGTTTCTACACAACTTCTTACAAGTATGAATGGAGAAGTTACCTATGAAAACCTTACAAAGGGACTTTACCGTATTGAATTGAAAAATATAGGAAAAGAACAAGATAAATTTTTCCCTGATCAAAATGAATTTATTATCAATGTAGATGAGGATAAGACAGAGTTTATTCCCTATCTGGAAAGAAACAGGATATTTGGCAAAATCGTGATGAATCGCAGCAAATTATCTAATCTGGGGCGCATTGAAATTGGCAATATAAAAATAACTGCAGAAGACAGCCAGGGTAGAACGGTTTCAACGCTCACCGATGAGAATGGAAATTTTGAAATGTATGTACCAAGTATCGATAGTTATATCGTTTCTGTAAATAATATTTTCCAGGAGCATTTCGAACTTCGTCAGAATAACTTTCGTGCTGACCTCAATGGATTCAAACAGTTTGAAGTTACTTTCGTATTTGATGAAATAAGGAGAAGCATCGAGTTTGCCCCGCCAGAGGTTACCGAAACTCCTTCAGAAATAAGACGGATGGGGCGAACCAACCTTTCTGGACTGGTAAGAGATGCATCCTCCCTGCAACCTGTAAGGGCCAATGTTGAGGTGATTGATACCGAAACAGGAAGTGTTATTGCCAGCACGGTTAGTGATCGTTCAACAGGCAGATACAGTACTAGCTTCTCAACCGGCGAAGAATATGTATTGATCGTTTCGGCCAACGGATACTGGATGAATTCTCAAAGTCTAATCCTCGATCAGTTTCTTACCATACAAGATGTAGAAAGAGATGTGCTGCTCGAAAGAATAACAGTGGGTGCCAGGTTCCAACTCAACAACCTCTTGTTTGATATGAGAAGCAGTGAAATACCCACTGAAGCTTTGCCCGAACTCGATCGTGTTATTGAACAACTTAAACAAAATCCCAATGTACGTATACGTATAGAAGGACATGCTGATCCGCTTGAGCACCTGGAAAACAACCAACTCTCAGAGGAAAGAGCATCGGCAGTAAGAAATTATATGATCGAAAACGGATTTAGCAATATTGAGGTTGCAGGACTAGGTGATTCGCAACCCATTGCACCCAATAACAATGAAAATAACAGAAGCAGAAACCGGCGTGTGGAAATCATCATTATCGACCGGTAGCAAGCAAAGCATCATACCCTTTTAGCATGAATAATCGTTATCTGAAAATACTTTTGATGTTCTTTTTTGTTGCACTTTGTCGCTGCGATCAGAAGGAAGATTCCGCTATTGATATAGATTTGCTGGTTTCTACATCCTGGGGAATACCCCAGGTGGTTGAACCCGGTGCAGGAAACATTGATCTTGATGCACCTACCATTTTTTATCAAGAAGGTTATGTGGAAATCGGACCTTCAAAGACTGATTTCTGGAGCCTCAGAAACGACCGGACTATTTTTCTGGAACAAGCGCAGGAATTGTGGTTTGTAATTGATCTCTCAGAAGAGAGATTGTATGTAGAGAAAAATTCATATCCTGATGGGACATTCCTGGTCAAATGTATTTATTACCCTTTTGAACCCTGATGAAACTTCAATGTGTTATTAAACATAAAAACAATGATGTAACAAACCGTAAATAGAGGTTTCATCTGTTTATAATTTGATTAAATAGGTCAGATGGAGCTCGCCAACAGTCTTACTGCATGCTTTAAATGCCGCGCATTATAATCATGTGCGTGTGTGTCAAAAACTTTGTCATGGCTCGGT
>CAYPFV010000041.1:0-19871 GCA_964410015.1 uncultured Bacteroidales bacterium | reverse complement strand
TCGTTTACAATATGGGTGTACCGCTCAGTTGTTTTTATGCTCTTGTGTCCAGGCAATTCCTGTACGTAGCGAAAATTCTTTTCCTCCCCGGGCAGGTGGATGGCAAAACTTTACCGGTTTTTCACCATGCAGCACAATATAATCACAAATCTCACTACCGGCCATAAAGGCAGGATGCTTAAAATTTTGGTAAGCAAGGGATTTCATAAATATGTCGGGAAGTATCAGAGATATATCTTTCATGATGCAATATGAGTTCATATTGTCTGCGGTAAATCTCAAAAGTTAAACCCTCAGTCAGATTGAGATTGGCTTTGCCTGGTTTACTGCACCACACTTCACTTTTATATGTTATTAATAACTGGTAGTTAGGGTATTAGTGGGTTTGGTTTGGTGGTGTTAAGGTGGTGTTGCACAGGCAATTTCTGCACATAGCGGAACAAAAAACGGGGAAAATGTTGTGCAAACAGGGGACTATTGTTGGACTAATTTTAAAAACAAAAAACGCAACCACCTTTCTATCAGGCGATTGCGTTTTGTTTTGGTCGGGGTGGCAAAACGAAAATATAATAAACACAATGAAACACATTGAAACATATTTAAACTATTAAACACTATTTATCAACAATTTACACCGGTCGTAATTACTATGTTTACTGGTATTTGTTTTTATATGTTTCAACATGTTAACAAAAACTCGACCCTTCTCGACCCTTTTTTTAATTTATTACCTTACTTTTGGATGGTAATTCAAAGCATTTTTTAACCTCATTATTGTATTAGGATATGGCAAATGTTAGTTTCTTCATGAAAGGGAAAACAAAGGGTAAACTTTCAAAGATTTTTGTTAGGGTTTATCACAATAAGATTGATGTAAAAGCACAATCTGGGCAACAGATCGAACCCGAAAACTGGAATCCGAAAAGATCAAGGGTGAGGGATCTGGCAGATCTTCCAGAATCATTCAAGATAAACACCACGTTAGACCATCTGGAAACCCATCTTCGGGCCGAGTTTCGGAAAATATCAATTGAATCGATTAATAAAGAATGGATGGATCAATCAATAAAGCAATTTTATGAGCAGGCATCTGGTAAGGTGCAACCCAAAGAAGTTGTAAACAAAGGTGAAACTTTGTTTGAGTTTATACGAAAATTTATTGATAATGCACCCAGGAGAATCAACTATAAGACCAACAGCCCACCTTGCTATAAGCAAATTAGGGAATATGAGAGGACATTCTACTATTTGCAAGAGTTTGCAAAGAGCAAAAAAAGAAAATTAGATTTTGACGACATTGATCTTGACTTTTATTATGATTTTGTTGATTTCCTGCAGTCCACACAAATAAGAACCTTGAAGAATGGAAAAATTAAAAAGATACCTGGTCTTGCAAAGAATACCACAGGCAAAAAAATACAAACACTAAAGATATTTTTGAATGCGGCTGTTGAGCAAGGAATAAAGGTAAATCCTCATTTCAAAAGTCAACGTTTTGTTGCAATGAAAGAAGAGAGTGAAAGCATTTACCTTTCAGAATCGGAAATTAAGCAGATACAAGATTTAGACCTAAGCGAAAATAAGCGACTTGAAAAGGCAAGAGACCTCTTTTTAGTTGGGTGCTATACCGGTTTAAGGTATTCGGATTGGGATAAGATCACTGACAATAATCTATCAGATGGTTTCCTGGAACTGAAGCAATCAAAGACAGGCAATCCGGTTGTTATACCCTTACATCCTGTAATAACCGAGATGATAAGGAAGTATGACAATAAACTACCCACTGTAATCACCAATCAGAAGTTCAACGAATATCTAAAGGAAGTTGCTAAGATGGCAGAACTAACAACCGAAGTAACAAAGACCATCACCATTGCAGGAAAAAAGGTTACCAGAAAATATGAAAAATGGGAATTGGTTACAACGCACACCGGCAGGCGATCTTTTGCAACAAACCTTTATAAAAAAGGATTCCCAACCTTAAATATTATGCAAATTACAGGGCATCGGACTGAATCATCTTTTTTGAAGTATATAAAAGTAACACCCCGGGAACACGCTGAAAAACTAAAACAATTCTGGATGGATAACCCGCTGATGACTGTTGCCAAATGAGCAGTTGGGTGCAAATACCCTGGCAAAAAATAAGAGGTCAACAAATTAAGGTATCCACCATGTACTTATTTTTCGGGTGTTTGTTTATTTTTTGTAAATTTGTGTGTGCTATTGTTATAGAGGTAGCGGTTTCAATTTTCAAAATTTAAGGAGAGTAGGGGTACTCTCCTTTTTTTATTCCCATCTTAAATATCCACAAAGCGAAAATACATGCAAGTTATGAACACAGTGTTAATAACTAATATTGTGAATGCATTTGTTTTTTTCTGTTTTAGAATTACATTTGTTTCGAATTAAGGGAAAGGTGTTTTCTTTTCCTGATCATTCCAGATCAAAGAAACATGCATGCTACAATGTGTTACGGAGAGTAACTCAATTGTGGTATGTTCACTTTTCATACAAGCTGGCGGCAACAGCAATAATTAATACGGTGAACATTACCTAAGATTTAGGACATGTTTACCGTTTTTTTTTGTCCTAATCTTTTGATTTTTAAATTATTAATTAAAAACCTTATTGATTATGACCAAAATTATTGCGATGGATGAAACAGAATTCCAATCTGTTATCAAAAAAGTAATTACAAAGGAATTAATTTCCCTGGAAGAAAAAATATCGGCGCTTCAAAGAGAGATTGAAAACAAAACCGATGATAAATTTTTTACTCAGGATGAAGCGATTGCCCGCTACAAAATCTCGCGCACAAAACTTTATTGGCTTCGAAAGAAAGGGCAGCTACCCTTCAGGATGCTGGGGAAAACAATTATTTTTTCAAAAAACGATTTTGAAAAGAGTATGCACCTCACAAATAGTAGACTGCAGGAAAGATAGGAACATTGGCAAATACCCCAGAAGAATAAAAACTTTTGAAAATTGAAAATACCAGCAATGAACAACCAGACGATCAAATCAGCTGAAACAAAGAAAACAACACCAACAAACGGCATTGACCACCCCCAATTAAAAAAATTCCTAAAGGATACAGGACTTACACCTGAACAATTGAATTTCCGAACCGCATCAGGGGCAGGAGATCAAAGACCGCGGAATATACCATTATTCTACCTTAAGGACAACAATGTAGTGATTCCTTATTTTGCGCCGGATGGAGTGGTGCAGCAATTCCCCAGCAAAGGGAAACTAAAGGATTATCAGCGAATCAGGATTGGAGATCAAAAACCAGGCGAACCCAAATATAAGGCACCTTATAAAAGTGGTGCTTTTCTTTATTTTCCACCCAAGGTAATTTCCAGTTATCAAAGCAAAGAAGAAATCAAAACCTTGTTTCTGACAGAAGGAGAAAAGAAGGCATTGGCAGGATGCAATAAATTGGATCTTCCTTTTGTTGCAATGCCTGGTATTTTCGGACTGAGGGAAAAAGAAACTGACTTTCCTGAAATCAACAAAGATTTGCAGAAGGTGATTGAAAGGTGCCAGGTAAAGGATATTGTAATTGTGTTTGATGCGGACGGTCTGAAATGCAACTATGACCCGGAAAATCCAGAAAAGGATTTGTATATCAGGGCAAACTCATTTTTTCGATCCATTACCACTATAAAGGAGTTACTCAAAAATTTTGATGTAAACATTTACGCTACATTCATCAATCCAAATCTGAAACTCCAATCAAAGGGACTGGATGATCTTTTGAATGATTACCCGGAACAGACAGAGAAGATAAAGGAGGAACTCACTACCTATAATATAGGTCGAAAAGAATTTACGGTATGGCACTATGTAACCGGTCAAAGTGATACCAAATTGAGAGAGTTTTTGGGAATGAATAATGCGGAAGATTTTTACAATAAACATCACGATGAACTAAAGGATCATCCTTTTGTATTAAAGCGAATCAAATATCAGCATAACGGAGAAATGCTGAAAGCAATAAAAGATAACAGAAAGCAGGTATTCTGGAAAGCAGAGAAAGACAGGGACGGAAATACAAAGGGGTGTAAAATCGTTTACAGAAAGTTTATTCACTTTTTGTTGGAAAAAGGATTCAGAAGATTTGATTTGAATTCAGAGAGTTTCACTTTTTTACAGGTGGAACAAAATCTCATTACTGAAAAATCTGAAACCAAAATTCAGGACTTTGTAATACGGTACATTGAGGATATTCCAGGAGATCGATTAGAAAATGATGTTACAAAGGATGAACTGGCAGAAAAGATATATCAAAGTCCACAAACATATTTCTCAAAATCCAAATTAAGTCTTTTGGTTTCCAGTGAGTTTCCTATCCAAAGAGATACACTGACCAAAGCATTTGTTTTTTTAAAAAACGGATTCGTTGAAGTAACGAAGGAAGGTTATCAACTCAAAAATTATTCTCAATTAGATAATTACATATACTCAGATCAGCAACAGCAAAGAGATTTCACAAAGGGAACAGAAGATGGTGTTTTCAAAAAATTTGTGCAGAATATCTCAGGATATGAAAAAACACCCGAAAGATTTAAAGCACTAAGAAGTATGCTTGGTTACCTGATGCACGATTACCACGAATATAAGCTCAAGGCCATAAACTTTACGGATTCGAAAATGAGTGATGAAGATGAAGGGCGAACCGGGAAAACCATGCTTTCACGGGCAATAAAATATTTGCGAAATTATCTTGAGGTACCAGGAAAAAACTTTGATGCAACCAAAGATACCAAATATCAACATGCATCGCTAACCACCCAGGTGGTTCATTTGAATGATGCACAAAGAAGTTTCAAGACCGAATATGTGTATAATGATATAACAGAAGGGATTGAGATCAAAAAACTTTATGATAAACCTTTCTTTATCAGGGTAAAGTATATTATTTCATCCAACAAAACTTTGCAGGTTTGGGGGGCAAGTGCCAGGGATCGATTTGTGGAATTTGAACTGGCAGATCATTATTCCGACACTTACACGCCCGAACATGAGTTTGGGCAATGGTTTTTTCGTGATTGGGATGATAATGAATGGAATGCTTTCTACAACTTCATGCTGGAATGTATTCGAATATACTTAGATGAAGGTATAATTCAAGCCGATACAATTAATCTGGAGGCAAGAAAACTTATCAATGAAACCAACCAGGAATTTGTGGATTTCATTGAGAGCCGAAGAAAAGAAAACCCAACCATTATAAATTCAGATGGGTTACCACCTGATGAACAGGAAATTGTAATCGGAATAGAATTCAACAAAAAACTACTCCATGAGGAGTTTTTGACCGAATTTGAAGAATATAGGATGGATAAATACATCCGAAAACAAAGCACTTTCACAAAATGGTTAAAGAAATATGCCAAATACAATAATTTCGAATGTGTGGAAAGAAAATCGGGTGCGGATAGATACATGAAATTTACTCCATTGAAAGAAAAACAATGAAACTACTATATACCCCCTTTTTTTTACTTTTTATGTGTCCAATGCGTCCAAATAGATATAATAAAATGAATAACAGTGTTTTAAGTTGGACGCACTCTGTTTATTTTCGCGTCCACCCTGCGTCCGATGCGTCCAAATGTGGACGCACAATTTTTGGGTTGGACGCACTATGGATGCATTTTTACACCTCATGCGTCCACTTTATCTTTCTGATTATCTGTTCTTTAACCCAATTTGGACGCACTGGACGCAGAAAAACCCATACCTTAACCGTATTTATTTAAAAAATTAATAGCATAATTCTAAATGCCCCCATAACGTTCTTTCAATTCATAGATTTCTTGTGAAAAAATATCCATAGAGGGGGCATTTTCATTTTTTCGGCAATAAATAAGAAGTCAACATATAAAGATTAAATGAAATGAAACGCAAAAAAACCGGACGCACCCAAAAAATACTATTAGCAATCCTCAACCAGAATAAACAAAAAAAATGGAAAACCAATGATCTGGTTGATTTGGTTTATGGCAATCACACAAGAAGCACTTACCGAAGTACGCTAAGGGTTCTGAACCAGTTTGAGAAAAAAGGAATTGTTCAAAGAAAAATATCCACGATTGATTTTGATGGAAAATTATTTTGTGCCGGTCGAGAATTTTCCGGTGGCAAAACATACGAGGTAAGGTGGTATGTTTCTTAATTCTCGCGTTTAAATTGCAGCAATGTTTAAAGAGATCAACAAATAGAATGTAAATGTTTTATTTTAATATTAGAAAGTTATGTTTCCAAAAACGTTCGTAAACCACCCGCATGGCATATCGGAAATTTTCGTTGATGATAATACGCATCGCATATATTGCAGTATATGCAACGCTTGGGTCATCGTGAAAGAAAAAAGACCACAACCCGACGAATTTCGGATTAATGAATTAAAAAATAAGATATTGCCGGCGGCTGTAAAAAAATTTGGTCGAAAGATTGCCGAAAATAAATTCAAACTTAATCCCCTTTGGTCGGAGCAAAAGCGGTGGTTGTATAATATGGTATGCCATTATCAGGAAACCCATCAGGAAAAAAAAAAAACACACGATCTGCATCAAAAAGCCATCAGGCAGGTAATCCGGTACAACGTGCGCAGCATCAAAGAAAATGGTTTTGTGATAGATGACCTTTCAGTCTTCGAAAAAGTTGATTTCGTTACAAAATTATTGATGGAAAAAACGCTGAAAAAGTGAGTGAAATTTTCTCATCTTGTTTGTCCTTTTTTTTGAAAATTGAAAAGATGATCTTTGTTGGTAACGGGTGGCATTGCGCCATCAAAAAAAACCGACAAATGAAATTTCATACAAAATTTAAAACTGTTGAAGCGGATGTTTTCATGGGCACCACCCAGAAAGAGGGTGAGGAGTTTTCAACCAGAAACAACTTCCATATTTTCCGCTATGGCACCTGGGAAAATGAAAACGGTCTTCTTATTCCTTCGAATGAGGGATTTAAGGTATTAAAACGAGGTGATTGGCTTGTTTTCTTCACCGATGAAAAATATTATTTACCTATAGAATATGAATTATTCTTTAAACTATTCAGAGAAAATTTCTAAAACATGAAAAAAGAACTAATGTCTTATTCAAAGAGTGATCAGCGCATGGTTAGTCTGGCTCAGCAGGAAATCAATGAAGGCTACATTAAAATATTGACAGTACTGATAAAAAACGATCTTGTCGCCAACAAATTTATCTCTACCCAGGTAAAAAAAACCACGGTTTCATCATTTGATTATTTATGGAAAACCGGAGAGTTTCATTTTTCTTGGCATGATTTCTTGATGGATTTATCCGATCGGGTAAATTTTCTGATCAAGGAAAATGGATTAAAGGAGATGCCCAGGCAGAAAATTTATGAAAGTATTTCGTTTGAAAAAAATCCAAATCTAAACTAATATCCGGTTTCATTTTCTGCCTGATTTCTTTTTGCTTGGAGATTTTCGAGTTCGAAAAGAGAAAAATTTGTTTTCACATCGCCCCTTAGTAAGGATAATTTGACGGTGCGCAATTCCCCCACCACCTGATCTAACTTTTGTCCTATAATTTCTGTCATTTGTTCCTGGTTGCTATTTGTACCCGACTGGACTTGCTGCAGGTTTTCATTTGTGGGGGTATTACCCAGGTTACCGGTATTATATTGTGGCACCCTGGCAGCGTGTATTGCCTGCATGATCTCCGGGAAGTTTGTCATGATGTTTTTGGTGGTTCGTGGATCGATAATGATTTCCCCCCCGGTTTCGGCAAACAATGCCGGACGTGAATAGTACCCTGTTTTTGGCGAACCAATAAACGGAGCATTGTAGGTCTTTCCATCATGGGCACCAATAACATCATATTTACCCTGGGAATATTGAGGTACTGGTTGACTTGCAATGAGTGCTATCTGTGCACCAGCTAGGGTTGCTGTTGCAGCAAGTAAAGGAATACTTGCAGGCCAAGGTACTGCAGCTAAAACCTTTAAAGTTGCAAGAGACGCATCAATAGAGGCTTTTATAATGTCTGCATTCTTCTGTTTGCGAAATGCTTCTTGTTTTATTTGTGCTTCTTTTCGCGCATATTTTTCTTGTATTTCAATTTTTTGTTGTTCTGTGAGGTTTTCATTTTTTAATTCCTGTTGTCTTTCCAAATCAAGACTTTTGAGGCGATTGTTTTTCTTTGTTTCAATGATGTTGTCCCAGGCAGAAAGATTTGTTTCAATGGTTTGGATCCCGATCCCGAAAACATCTTTTTCCATAAAATTCTGAATATCCTCCTGCCACTTCATTATATTGTCGGTCTTCGAACCCAATAAATCCTTATCTATATCTTTGATTGATTGTGCATATCTCTGATGGATCTCAACGATTTGTTCCTGTAGATTAATGTTTGCACCAATAAGATTTTCTGCACCTATCGGATCTATAGTAGGTACAGGAAGTTTCCCATCTGTCATCTCTTCCCACCCCATTTTTACGACGGTTTCGAAAACAAAATTAGTATCTTCCAAAGCTTGCTTATGTGCAGCAAGAGCAGCACGATCTTTTTCCAGATCAAAAGCAAGTTCAAAATCTCCTTGGAAGTAGGCATTCTTTATTTGCGTTGAAAGAGAATTGATGCCTTTTTCAGTTTCGGATATATTTTGGGCCAAGGTATCTTGCAGTTTTGCAGCATCTTTAAGCATCTTTTTATTTTCCTCTACTGCATCAGTATTTTTTTCTGTGGCTTTTGTAGTTGATTTTTGCGAAGTATTTGCATCATCTAATTTTCCGAGCAAATCTTCATAATCGTTTGTGATTTTGAGTATGGCATTATCAAGATCAGACATTGCCTCCGTTTTGTCTTCAAGATTCTTTTTGGCCTGTTTTTCTGCAGCAGCATATTTTGCCATGGTTTCTCCCTGGTATATCTGCATTTTTTGAGATCTTTCCCTATAATCCTCAGTATTTGCAAGTGAAGCATTGTACCTGTCAGTTGCTGCAGTAAGTTCCCTTTGTGCTGCTACCTGTTTTTTAATTAGTTCCTGCAGTTCACCCTCCATAGCATTCATGTAAAGTTTTTTCTTCAGGTTATCCAAGTATAGTTCTATTTGGTCGGAGGAGTGTTTATGCAGTTTTCCCTCTTTATCGAGGTATCCATTGTACTCAGGCATTATGTTTTTTAACTGCTCAATGGCATCTTTTCTTTTTGCCAATGGCAGGTTTCCATTTTCAATCACAGAAGAAAGTCTGATCACTGTTGCGGCCTGCTCATCATATTGTTTGTTTACCTGCTCATTAATTTCTTTTTGTGCTTTTTTCAGGTCGGAAACTCTGTTCTGATTTCTGATGTAAACGAGCAAAGCACCTGCAGCAGCGGTGATTCCTGCCAATATTGCCCCCCAGGGGGTTGATGCCATCACAAGTTTTAGCGCTTTTTGGGCATTAGCGGCGGCAATGGTGTTTCCAGTCAATTTTGCTTTGGCAAGCGCAAACAGATTGGTTGATATAGTGGCAGTTTTACTGATGGCAATGCTTGCCTTATCTATACCCTGCTCATAGATTTTTGCCGCAGCGGAGGCAAGGGTGCGTGTTCTGGTTATAATGAGTTGAGCATTGTAAGCAGCATAGGAGGCAAGGAGAGATATCAGAACATCACGATACAAGTCGTAGTTTTTTATTACCTGAACTACCGTCTTCATTATATGTGAAAATGTGTTTGTAGTAACAGTCATGATTGGCGAAAGCATGCCCCCCAATTCCCTTAGGGTTTCACGATATTTGTTGCGAGCCTGCTCCAATTTTGCGGCATTGGTATCTGTATTTACAGCGGCTTGTTCCAGGGCAATATTGGATCCGGTAATGGCATCAGTGTAATTAAGAAACTGATCCCTGTTTTGTACCAGAACTTCAGCCATTTTTGCATGTTCCTCACCAAAGACGTCAACGGCGGTTTCTCCCTCGGCAAACCGTTTTTCCAATTCAACCATTGCATTTTCTAATGAAAAAACCCCATCCACAAATCCGATGTTGTTTGAACGCATTCTAAGTAAAACTTTATCAAATGAGTTTCCTGCCGTTGATGCCTCTGCATAATACGGGGCAACGGTTTCTATTGCTGCAATCACTCTTTCCACACTCATACCCATAAGGTTTGCAGTGGTACCTGTTTTTTCCATTGCCTCGGTTAGGTAAGGGATATCAGCAGCACCCACCTTAGATCCGGCACCTATTGCATTTATGAGGCGTCTGCTCTCGTCAGCCTGCATGTTCATCTGGTTAAGTCCGGTGGTAACGGCAGCAACGGCAGGAGCAAGTTCCATGTTTCCGGCTTCGGCAAGTATAAGGGCATCTTGTGTTACAGCGGCAAGGGCTTCTTTGTTTTTCAATAATTCCGGGCGCTGAGATCCCACTTTTGTGAATGCATCTAAAATACTTTCGGCGCTCTGGGTAATGCGAATGTTTCCTTCTACCACGCTGGTAGACATTTGGGCGGCTTCCTGTCCCAGGTAGTTAAGGTCATCGCCAACCATCCCGGTAAGTGCTGAGAGGTTTGCCATTTTCTGTTCAAACTTATTAAACTCTTCCACTGCTTTCCGGCTACCCATTACCACCCCGGCGAAGGAAACACCTGCCCCCGTAATAACTCCAAGGTACCGATTAAACCCATCAGCCATTTTCCTCAAGGATAAACCTGATTGCTTAGTGCCATAGCGCAATTCTTTGAGCCGTGTGTTTACCTGTTTGAGCCGTGAGTCTACATCCTTAAATCGCTTTGTACCGGGATCAAGATAACTTTTCATAAGACGCAAAGACTTAGCCTCTTTATTCAATTCTCGTATGGTCATGGCAGATATACCTATCTCTTTGCGCAGATCCTTTTGTTTTGCACGAACACTATCCAGTTTTTTACTTGTTTGGATATACTCCTGGGTACCTTTTTCCATTCCCTTAAGTGATGCCTTTAGTTGTTGTGATTCTTTATCCAGGTTGTTTAAGGTTTTCCGGGCAGAATCTCCATTGATGATGAAGTTTAGTTTAATCTGGTCATCTTTGCGCATATCAGTATTTTTTTTTTGTGTGTAGTCCAAATGTACATCTTCCAGAATTAACAGAAAAGGACAAAGAGGGATCTGTTTTTTTTAAACAAACATATCACAAAGTTATATCATACATATATCACTTTTTGTTTTATGCAATTGCATTTCAGTCGAAGGGGCAATGCGTGATTTTGGCTGCCATCAAAAACCGAAATTCTGCACAAAAAATGGTAAATGGTTGAATATCAGCGTTTAAATTTTATTGCCATTGCAATATGTTCCTTATTTAGAATCGTTCTAAATAAGGTTTTGCTGTTTTTCTCGTAATCTGGGAAATATACTGTTATTTGGTTGATTTTCAGAGGTTTGTTGGGGTTAGGGTTTCTGTGCAGAATTGTCCTTTTTTAAAAGGAACCAAAAAGATACATTTGCCCCTAAATATAAAAATCATATTTATGGAAAAAGAGATTGAGATTGTCAATGAGCAGGCACAGAAAATCTATGATGCAATGACTGCTAAACCAGAACCTGTTTATCCCGATCCCTGGGAAGAAAATGAAGGCGAGACTTTTGAAGATGCTGCCGCCAAAGTCGCCGAAACCGCCGATCGAATAAGAAAATTGAAATCTGATTCGAAAAAAGAGAACCCAGGCGAAAGACCGCTCAGGTTTAATACCGGCAGAAGACACAAATCTTAAGATAATTATTTGAACGAATTTAATATTTAACCCCTAAAAAATGAAATCAATGAAAACTTATCAGTTCCCTATCCTGATCCGTCGAGACAAAGACGCAGAAAAATTGAACCACAACCGCTTGTTCGGTACGGAAAAAGCATTACACTCGGTAATCCAAGAATGGAACAAATTGGAGATTGGAGAAATAACCGGTATTCCTTTTATAAATTTACTGATTAAAAAACCGATTGAATTTGCGAAGGACCAAATTTTTGAACAGTACAAAAGTCAAATCCCAGGTGCCGACAAATTTCCGCCGAACCGCGATGAATTTCTGAAGAATATTAAATTGCCTGATATGGGTAACCTTGTTGCTAAATGCACTGGACTTATTAATTTGATGAATTCGGGTATGGGAGAAACAATCCATGTGCAAAAGTATTTTTCTTTTTCTGATGGCAAGATTTCTCGTGTGGATGATTCCTGGGATCGTTACATTTTAAAGGATTCAATTTTCTTGGAGAATGAGCAGGATTTGCACATTTACCGTATGTTGAAAATGCTGGAAATGTGCGCTAAAGAATTACAGATGCCAAGCGGAGCGAAAATATCTCGTTATGTTGCATGGGCATATAGATCTGATGGTGATATAGAATGGGGGCACATTCGCCCGGATCAATTCAGAAACATCAGGGTTGGGATAGATGGTCGTGGGGTTAGAAAACGCTTAGAAAAACGTGAAGATCTATTGGATGATATTGTTTTCAACATTGACGATCTCATTTCGAAGACTGATTCTGATAATACCCAATAATTTAAGGTTTTTAATTAATTTTTATACAATGACAAATTCTATTTACGATATTTATAAGCAAGTCCTAACCGAACCCTGGGCGATCGACATTAAATTATATGCCCAGTTGCCATTCTTTTTGCAAATGCTTGAAAAACATGGGCAATCACAAAATTCTAAAAAGGAATTAAAAAGTAATTTTCCTTTATCTATAGAATCAGAAGAGATTGCAATAAACTCCTATCGGCGCAAAGGATATCAATTGGTTTCACCATCCCAAATCAACAGAGAATTGAAACAAAATACAACGGTAATAATCCCTGTAAGTGGGTTACTTACCAAGTATGGTGGTTTTTTTGGTCCTGGGATGAATGATATTGCCGGATGGTTGGAAAATGCCGACCAGAATGACGCTGTTGATGGTGTTGTTTTGGTTGTGGATAGTCCTGGCGGCACTGTATCGGGTACCGAAAAACTGGCAAACGTAGTGAAAAACATGAAAAAACCGGTGGTTTCTCTTATTGACGGACAGGCGGCAAGTGCTGCTTATTGGATTGCTTCGTGCGCCAACCGGATTTATGCTCTGAATAACACTTGCTCAATCGGAAGTATTGGGATTGCTTTCTCGTTAGTCGACATTCAACCGAAAATGAAAAAAGAGGGATATGTTTTTCATGATGTTGTTTCAGACCTTTCTGATGAAAAAAACGCAACCTTTTTTGAGTTGCTGAAGGGAAATTATGACGCACTCAAGAAAGAAACCTTGAACCCCTTGGCTGAAATGTTTATAAATTATGTAAAAACAAACCGTCCATCTGCATTAGCATGGTCAAATAAATGGAGCGCAGGAAAATCATTTTTTTCGAAAGAAGCAATTCAATTTGGTTTGGTTGATGAAATCGGAGATATTGGTTCCTGTCTGGAGTATATTAAAAAAAATTCGAAAATAGGCGATAATTCTTTGAGGCAGGAGCATAGCGCAGCATTTGCCCAACAGAGTTTACATGCCGAATCAACTGAAGAACCCAAAAGAGGGGATAACATCAGTACTGTAGATGAAGAAGCAATGATTATAGTTGATGCCATGAACCAAAAGCCAGATGAGATTTATGAAGATCCCTGGGAAATAAAAGGTGGTAAAACTATTTCCGATGAGGCTGATGAATTGTATAAATCCCGACCAAATAAAACGTGAGTTTTGATTTTCATCTTATGTGGTTTATAATTTGTTTGATTGCGAAAGACGTCTGCAGTGATGCACACGTCTTTTTTTTAACAATGTTCGATTTTTCTTAAAAAAAAGACGCATTATTATGCGTTTCTCACAATGGAATATGAGTTTTACTTGTTTGATTATTAATAATATAAAACAAACCGTAAAGCACTTTTTTTGCGTTGATATTTGACCTAATTTTGCTAAAAGTTAAACGAGTAATTCAACAAATAAATAAAAAAATCATGAGCGAAAAAAAATTAAACACCGGTAAAGAATTGGCAGATTACATCCAGGATGTTGATCACAATACGGTAACGAATGGTTTTCAGGAAATCCTTGAAAATATTTTCGACAAAGATAATATACCACCTGATGGAATGCATGTTAGCCATAAGGTGGGTAGTGCTATCGATTTCATGTTGCAGATGAACAAGATTATAAAGGCCTAAGGTTGCTTTCTTTTTTTGGTTAGGTTGATTTCATTTTGGTGGAACCCGTGCTATGTTTGTAGTGCGGGTTTTTTGTTGAGTTATTAATCTAATACATCTAATTGGATAACCTTAGGTATTTCTACCCAAGGTCTGTTCGATAACGAACACGCTTTTAATATAATCAAAGAAAGAGATATACCTTATTCAGCAAGGTCTATATTTCTTAATAAGTAACTGGATTCTGAACAATCTATTATTGTATTTTACCATAACCCGCTTATAAAAACTCGACCCTATTCCCGACCCTTTTTGACAATAAAAAAACGCAACCACCTTTCTATCAGGCGATTGCGTTTTGTTTTGGTCGGGGTGGCAAGATTCGAACTTGCGACCTCCTGCTCCCAAAGCAGGTAGTTTTATTTATGGATATTTATATCATGTTATAGATACTTTGTATATCAGGTACTTATGATTTTTTATGTATAATATTCTTGTCAATATTTTGTGATTATTGTTATATTTGTGACAAAATTGTGACAAAATTTTACAGCAAGAATATGAGCAAAAAAATCCAAAAGAAAACCTACGAAATCACTATTCATCTGCTAAAAGACCGAGCCAAAAAAGATGGCAAGTATCCGGTGAAATTAAGAATATATCTTAGTAAAGTGAGAAAAAGAAAGTATTACTCCACAAATTTTGAACTTACAGAAGATGAATTCAACGCAATTTATAGTTTGCCTGGCAGCAACGGGGAAAGGAAAAGACTTACACCTGAACTTAAAGAAGTAAGGAAAAAACTAATTGATCTGGAAGCAGCCGCAAATGAGATTGCGGATAGTTTTAATTACTTCACTCTTGAAGCATTTGACAGAGAAGTCAAGAAAGGGGTTGTTTCAGAAGAAAAGAATCTTGAATATTTCTACAATACACAGATAAAGAAATTGAAAGAAACACGGAGTTATTCCACAGCCGAACTCTATCAACTTAGTAAAGATCGTTTGAAGGATTTTAATTTAGGTAAGTTGCCACGATTTGAACAAATAACACCCGACTGGTTGAAAAAATTTGAAATATGGATGACCGAGAGCCCCAATAATAAGAGTATAACCACGGTAAGCATATACTTGCGGAATCTGAGAACCATATTTGGTTTGGCAATAAGTGAGGGGGCAATCCCACCTGAGTTATATCCTTTTGGAAAAAGAAAATACATGATACCTGAAAAAACGGGAGTAAAGCATGCACTCAAATCAGAAGAACTGAAAAAACTTTATGAGGGTGTGCCTGAAAATGAATATCAGCAAAAAGCAAAGGATTTCTGGTTTTTCAGTTTCTTTGGAAATGGTGTGAACATCAAAGATGTTGTATATCTGAAATGGAGAAACATTGATGGTGACCGAATTTCTTTCTTTCGTCAAAAATCTGGAACAACCACTTCAAAGCAGCATTCTGTTAGTCTTTACATCAATAAGTTTATGCAGGATGTATTGAAAAAGTACAGTGTAAAAAGTGACAATCCGAATGATTTTGTCTTTGACATTATCAGTGATGAAATGTCATCGGAGGAAATGGACAGAAGAAAGAGGAATTTTGTCCGGTATATCAACCAGCACTTCAAAAAATATGCTCAAAAACTTGGAGTTGAAAAGGTAAATGTGAAAATTGCCCGACACTCATTTGCGACCACTGCCATACTTAAAGGACAGAGCATGGAGTTTGCACAGGAAGCACTGGGGCATAGCAATATTAAAACCACACAACATTACTTTGCCGGATTTGAGGATGAAACCAAAAAGGAGTTTTCAGAGAGGTTGATGGAGTTTTGAAATTTAATAACAATTGTTATTATTTTCATTAATTACTTTTAGGTAAAGAAACAACAGAATTAGCGGTGCTATTTGATTTTAATAAATATTTATTTGGATTAGAATTACAAAAACTATTGCTATAATTATTATTGCTGTTATGATACGAATGACAAGAACCAATCTTAAAATCTCTATAATTGTCTTCTTATATAATTTTGAAAGTAAACATAAATCTAATTCGAATTGACAGTTATGTAGAAAAATGTTAACGTTTTATGATACGATACTGAAACCGCACCCCACAACTATAAACGTCTTGATAAAGAAGACTTGACCAAACATTTTCACCACTAAAACTATCATAATCATTATAAAGGTCTGAACTTACCCAAGGGTAGAAAAATTTATCAATCTTATTGTTTGCTAAGGTTTGTTGAACATAAGCATCCTTCTCATAAATAGAATATTTTATGTCTAAACTTTCTCCTGATTCTTTGGGAATTTCTATATTTGTGAATAATTGATTTATTTATATCCATTCGGAATCACTTGCATCATAAGGAGAATAACCGTTTAATTCTGATCTACTGATAACCTTTTCATCATTTATATAAATCTCATAAAAAAACTCTCCCGAACCTGTATTGTCTAAAAATCCATTATCACAATCCCAAATTACATCAAACCCATAAATGTAAACATCAAATTTTTGAACAGGAGCGTTTTGGGATTCGTAAGTCTTCTCATTGTAAATTGTATAATCACCTATTTTAAATGGAGTATTATCAAGGTATTTTACATTGTAAGAAATAGGAACTGCTTCTGAGATGTCTTGAATTGACATACCGTCATTAATAAAATCAATCACACCTTCAATATCAGTTATAAGACCGTTCGAATTATCACCACCAGAAACAGATACAGTGAATGAACTGTTGTTCCAAATATCTTGATAGGAACCATTTAACTCACCGCTAAAACTACCGAATTGCCCCTCTATTGCTGCCATCATTTGTTCTTGACTATATGCAGATGTCATTGTTGCTATCAAACTTCTTCCATAGGTAATTGAAGAAATATAACCTGCCGGATTATCTGAACTGATGGTTTGTTCAATTTCAGTAAGATTATAGGCTCCGGTGAAAAAACCTGAAGGACTTGTTGGCTGATCAGTTACAACTGTAAAATACTTTTGGTTGAAATAAATGGCAATGGTATGTTTATTTACAGAGTTTTCAAAATCGACATTTGCTCCAAAACCTCCAAAAATCCATGAACCCTGTAACCCTAATCCAAAGGCAACTTGATCAAAACTGTGGGATTCTATTTTTGAATATTCGTAACTATTAATCGAACTCATTTCACCCGTGTTTTCCGAAAATATTTCAGCCAAGGCTAATTTCATGAATTCTTTATCTGGAAGTGTTGTTTTGCTCCCTAAATTTGATATACCTTCTACAGTTATGGTCATAGGTTTTCTCCCTTTAAAATCACCATAGGAGATCAATTCACCGGACTCATGCCAATATTTTCCCTGAATAATTGCTCCGGGATATATTTCATCAGAGGATTTTAAACTTGTATTGCCTATTGGTTTATACTTTTGATATTGTTGATCAATTCTGTATTTTGTAGTAGTTTCCTGATAATAATTTCCATCGGAATCAACAACAGTTGAAAGAAAAGGACTTCCAATTTGATATACTCCGTGTTCTGGTGGACTTGTATAATTGTTAGCAATTCCAAAAGCATTGTTGATACTTGTAATATCATTAGATGTTAGTGGTTTTACGGAAATTGTAATTTGCTGTATAGATTGATCAGTATCAACTCCATTGGTAGCGATTAATTCTATTTTATAGATGCCTTCATTTTGAAAGGTATGTGTTGGATTGTCTTCATATGATGTTGAACCATCACCAAATTTCCATTCAAAATTATTAGCGTTTTCTGATTTATTGACAAACTGTAATGTAGTTGGCACTGTTAACATATCACCCTCAATTTCAAATGAGGCCATTAGTATTTTCCCCTCATCATCTTTTTTACACGAAACAAAGGATAGAATTGCGCAGCAAAATAAAATTAGATTCTTTTACATAATAGTGCTTTTTGTATAATCGTAAAGAAATGTATCCCACAATGATTGGCAGATAAAAAACAGATTCTTCAATGATTGTTTCTAAATAAGAGAATAGTTAGTTTCCATCTGCTCCACTAATTGGTTTTTATATTGGCAAAAATATCAAAACAAAGCATAACGGTGGAATATTTTAACAAAACAAAAACGGGGTATTTTAATTTGAATAATAAAGTGCTAAATATTAAATCTTTAGTAGTTGTTTTTTTTTACACAGAACTTTATTTTCCATTGGGGTATTAATAGTATGATAGTTGAAACCATATTATCATAATTTGGATTTTTTAGGTTGTGTTAAAATTTCAGACGTTTAACATATTTGTGTTTTTTTGATTACATTTGCAATGTATTTAGGAAAATATAAAAAGATTCTTTTAAAGATAAATTAGATATGTTCTGAATTGTTTTGGTATTTTTAGAATACCCTATTTTTAGTTTATTAGATAAAATTATAATCAAAAAAAACATACATGAGTACAAAAGGAATTCCCCATTTAATTCTTGCTATTTTTTTAATGTTATTAATTAGTTGCGAGGATGAGGATGAGGTCGTTATAAATAAACCAACTGTTTCAATCCTATCAGTAACAAATGTAACAACTACCAGTGCTCAAAGCGGTGGAAATATCACAGATGATGGTGGTGGAGATATTACTTCTCGGGGCATTGTATGGAGTACTGAGCTTAATCCAACTGCTGAAAATAATGATGGACTGACCATTGATGGTATTGGATCAGGTATTTTTCAAAGCACTCTTACAAACCTACAACCTAATACCACTTATTATTTATCTGCTTACGCCACTAATGAATCAGGGATTAGCTACAGTTTGCAAGAAAGTTTTACCACTTTAGATGAGGGTGGAGGGTCTGGAGATGAAACGCAAATTGTAGATGTAATCAATCCCAACACTGGAAAAACTTGGATGGATCGCAACCTTGGGGCTACTCGTGCTGCCACAAGTATCAATGATGTAGAATCTTATGGCGATCTTTATCAATGGGGTAGATCCTCTGATGGTCATCAAAAACGCAACTCAGGTACTACAACTTCATTAAGCACTTCAGATACTCCTGGACATGATGATTTTATTGTAGTTGCTAATAATCCCAAAGATTGGCGTAGTCCTCAAAATGATGATTTGTGGCAAGGTGTAAACGGCACCAATAATCCTTGTCCAGAAGGTTATCGATTACCTTCTGAAGCAGAGTTAAATGCCGAACTTTTAAGTTGGAATGAGAACAGTTCCTCGGGGGCCTTTTCCTCACCTCTAAAATTACCTGAAGCGGGTAGTCGCTCTAATAGTGACGGTTTAATCGGCAGTGGATACGGTCGTATTTGGTCAAGTACGATTAACGGAACAGATTCTCATCTTTTGTTATTTAGTTCTCATAATGCTGTTATTACCTCTAGTTACCGTGCAAATGGCAATTCTGTCAGATGTATTAAAGATTAATTGACTACAACAATTTCTAAAAATTATCGATGCTAACTGAATGGAAGTACAAAAAGGCATTTATTTACCCTTACAGGTATTTAATGAGTATCTGGAAAGATGAATAAACTTCTTATTTACGGATTAGGTTTTGTGACTCCTTTAAATTTCATTAGTGTGATTAATATACTTATTAGAATTGTTTGTAATATTGCTGTCTAAACGTTGTTTTGAGTTATTTGATTGGATCATTTTGATTTTAGAGGTGGCAATCTAACCCTTCCTGCATTATTGCCCTGCTGAATTTTTTCTAACTGCTTCAGTATTTCTTCCATACTTTTT
>CAYPFV010000040.1:0-20109 GCA_964410015.1 uncultured Bacteroidales bacterium | reverse complement strand
TCAACCCCTGTGGTTTTACCGACAAAAAAGCAACCTCTCTTGAAAAAGAAACAGCGGTTGCATTGGATATGAATCAGGTAAAACAAAAGGTGAAAACCAATTTAAGCAAGTTGTTTGGTTTTGAATACAAAGAGTTTACCTGAAACTTTTGAATTTTGCACTGAAGCATCAACAAGGCATCACCATCATCTTTTTGCATAGAGTTGTTGATAACTTTCAAAAAATCATACATTTTCACAAACCTGGAAGACAAAATCCAATGCAGCAATTATTGGTCGCCACCCATATTCGCTTAATGGACAATTATTACTCACATTTTTGCTTTTTTTTCATACAAAAAAAACAAAAGAATATTCTGTTGCATTATCATTACAAAAATTTAGTTAAAAAGCCTCTTTTGAAAATCTGACAAAAACACACTTTACCAAACAATAATTTATTGAGCCATATCACTTTTATCCTTTTTTAAGTAAATTTGGATTGCTTAAAAACAGGTATAACTACCTGTTTTGAGCAATTATAACAATTTGCAATAAGTAAAATCAACAGTATAAAACTCAGTGCGAAACTTGTTTTTTTGAGAAATATTAAGTTTTTGATAAGAAAGCAACTAACTGAAATTGTTTGCGTAAGATCAGGATATTAGCATCTAATGAAAATCTATTCTTTTAGATGATCCAATCTCTGATTATATTGACTGACAGACATAAGTAAAAATGATTATAATTTCATAGCAGAGCAAAACCAACCAAACCGATATTGATCCGAGCTCCATCTGACCAAATTAATAAAGCTGGCAACCAGATGAATTGACATGAGATTAAGTTGCATTACGTAATAAAAAGTTTAAAGAAACCACAATAACTTAAAGTTGAAGAAAAAGACCAGTCATTTGCAATCTACTAGTTTACTTAGATTATTCATTTTTACCTTAGTAATGCTTCACTTATGGTTTGATGGATTTTCTCCGGAGAATCTGAGTGCTTCTTTATATGCGAAACCGTATGTTCATACTACACTATACCAAGACCCTGAACCACAGATTAATAAGCAAATGCTGGAAATGTTCCAATCGCTCAAAGACAGTGGTGTTATCACATCTACCGCTTTCGAATACATTATGCAAAACCCTGAAAAGGTCAGAACAGAAGGTTGGCAAAAAGTATTGGCTGATTATCAGGAATCTTTGCAAAAACAGGAAAACCCTATTGAGCATGAAGATTTCAGAGACAAGATTGCACAAAAAATCACGGATATTGACAACAATGAAGAAGATACGATAGTGGCAAATCAGGAAACAGAGAATAAGGAAAATGCTTCCCTTGAAGATGAAACGTTGACAGAAGAAACCATTACAGAAGAAACCATTATTGAGGAATCTGTGATGGAGGAAGACGTGATGCAAGATGTAATAATAAGAAAAAATCTTGAAGATAGTGAAACCACCAGAACAGATATCTCTGCAGTAAATCCTTCCGTTGCAGGCTATGCTGTCAGATATCACGTACAAATAGCAGCAAGTAAAACTCCGCTTGATGAAACCTATTTGCGAACTATTTACTCCGGGGAAAGAGATATCAACCATTTTAAGGAAGATGGGTGGGAAAAATACACTATTGGGAACTTTTCCCGTTATCGCGATGCCCAATCAGAACTGCAAAATAGAGTTGATACCCACGATGCTTTTATAATAGCTTATCTATTAGGTAAGAAAGTAATGGCATACAAAGCCAGATTGGTTGAAGATATCCTGGCAAATACACCGTTGGACACATTTCATGAAAACCCTGATACACAATACCGGATTCAAATTGCCGCCAGCACAATACCACTTTCTTTAAAAAAACTGGAAACTCTCTATCCCCATACTGATCAGATTGGGATCATTTATGAAGGAGGATGGTTTAAATACAGTATTCCCGGTGCAGACACCCGGGAATCTTCCTGGGATTTATCCCAAAATCTGCGCGTCAGGGGGTCTTTTGTGGTGCAATACCAGTCGGGAAAAAGATTATTTCCTTAAACTTTTTGAATAACCAGAATTATACTCGTTCTGATTAATAGAAAAATAAATTAAATGAATGTATGATACAATTGATTAATAAATAAAGCATAAACTAAATCTTATTACTGATTAAAGATAACAGGTATGAGAACAATGAATGGATTAAAAAGGATAGAAAAGCAAGTTTTATTGGTTCTGATGGCAGTCTTGCTTTTGGGTTCATGTGTAAACCACAGGAGCGCCACTTTAATAAAAGAGGCAGACAGGAAAACCAATTTGTTTGATATAGAAAATCCGCGGGAAACATCTTATCAGATACAAACCGGAGATCAACTCTACATAAAGGTTTATAGTCTTGATCCGCAAACCAGCAGATTTTTCCAGAGCGACCTGCCCAATCTGATGAACGATACCTATGTTTATCTGAACAGTTTTACCGTTGATCAGGATGGATTTATCAGTTTTTCCTTTGTTGAAAAACTTTACATACAAGGACTGACAATAGAAGAAGCACAGATAAGGGTGCAGGAGGTTCTCAATGAATATTTTAACGAGATTACGGTTGTGGTAAAACTGATCAATTTCCAAATTTCTGTAATGGGCGAAGTAAAAAGTCCTGGCACCGTTACTCTCAACCGTGAATATGCCAATATTTTGCAGGCGATTAGCCATGCCGGAGGTACAACAGAGTTTGCCAATCTGGAAAGAATAAAACTCATCAGACAAACCACCACCGGGTCAGAAGTAATTATCGTTGACATGGGTGATCTGGATTTACTTTCTCAGGAATATTATCACTTGATGCCCAATGATATTCTTTACCTGGAACCACGACCCATAAAGACATGGGGATTAGGCAACTTCCCCTGGTTGCTTCCATTTTCTGTAGCAGCCACAGCTTTAAGTATATACAATCTTTTACAAAATTAGGGAATCAGCAGTTTATGCAAACCAACTATGATCCGGTAGAATTTAACGAAGAATCGCTTGATCTGGAAAAGACCATAAAAAGGTATATCAGATTTTGGCCCTGGATACTGTCAGGGCTAATCATTGCTCTGGTAATTGGATATTTTCTGGTAGAACGCAAACCCAGCGTTTACGAAAACAGGATAACACTTCTCATCCACGAGAGCAACGAACCACTACTCAATCTTGGCGGGCAAACCTCCATTTCCTCCGGTATTAAGTATGGAGGTTCTCAGATCAACAACCAGATAGAAATACTGACCAGCAGAACATTAACCCAAAACACGCTGAAATCTCTCGACTTTGGCATAGAGTATTACCAGCGGGGTTCTTTCTCCAACCAGGAAATATATCCCAATCCTCATTTTACCATGGAACTTGATTCGCTATGGCCACAATCGGTAAACGTACCTTTTACAGTTATAAAAACTGATGATAATAAGTGGCGCATAACAGCCAAATGGGAAAACGCTTCTCTTTATTCTTATGCACGACAATCTTTTACAGGGCAGTCATCAGATCAGGACATTGACATGATTGTTTTGCCTGATCAATGGATTGAGACAACCTCCTTCAGATTCAGGATAAGAGAAAATCCGGAAAACCTTATGCCAACTAACCAGGAGTTTATCTTTATTTTCAGAGACCTGAACACGCTAACCCGAAAATTTTCAGGATTGAGGGCACAACCGGTTGAAAACACATCCATTGTAAGATTATCAATGCGTAGTGGAAGCACAAAAAAAAATGAAAGATTCCTGAATCTTCATGCACAAAACTTCTTAAACCGGGAACTGGAAAAGAAAAATGAAAGAGCGCAAAAAACCATTGATTTTATACAGCAGCAGTTAGAAATCGTGTCACAGTCTTTGATGGTATCGGAGAGTACACTTGACACCTATCGTTCTAAAGAACAAATCATTAATTTCGATTTTGAAGCACAAAGGGTTTTTTCGCGCATGGAAGAATATCAGAAGCAAAAAGCTGAACTTTTGGCTCGTGAAAAATATTACCAGTACCTTCAGAATTATCTTCAGCAATCCGGAGAAGACGGAAGCGACCTGGTACCACCTTCATCGCTTGGTGTCACCGATCCGCTTTTAAGCACAATCATAGACGAACTGATCAAACTGTACACGCAAAGATCAGAGTTGCTGATCAATTATAAAGAAGATAACCCTATTCTCAATAACGTAAACCTGCGCATTGTAAATGCTAAAAATACTGCACTGGAGAGTCTGGAAAATGTAATTGCACAAAACAATGCTGCTATCGAAGATGTGGATGGGCAGATTGAAAATATATCGGCAAAAATAAGCACCTTACCCGAATCACAACGCAACCTTTTTACCATGGAAAGACAATTTCAACTGTACAATGAGTTGTTTGTTTTTTTGCAAAACAAAAAGGTAGAACTGGAAATTACCAAATCGGGTTTCACTCCCATTCACGACATTGTGGATCGTTCGCTTGCCGCAGAAGGAAGCCTGATCTCCCCGCAAAGAAAAAGAACCCTGACCATTGCAGGTTTTTTGGGACTGGCAATTCCCATTTTTCTGCTGTTTATCAATGACTTTTTCAATAATAAGATACGCTCGTCGGAAGATATGGAAAAATTAAAATTATTTCCATCGATCGGTATCATCTCCCGCAACAATCAAAAAGACAATCAGGTCGTACCCTATGACAAATACTCAGTATTGGCCGAATCTTTCCGTTCTTTGAGAACAAATGTGCAGTTTCTGCTGCCACACGGAAAAAAACCGGTAATCATGGTTACTTCCACACTGCTGGAAGAAGGAAAAACCTTTATAAGTCTTAACCTGGCAGCAGGTTTTGCCAATATGGGCAAAAAGGTTTTGATTCTATCTTTTGACCTTCGAAAACCCAAATTGCACAAATATCTCAAAACAGAACTACCTGAAGGACTAACCAATTATCTGGTCTCAGATATTGATATCCGGAAGATCATCCATAAAAGCGCTATAAAGAATCTTGATATTATTTTTTCAGGGCAAGTGCCTCCCAACCCTGCAGAACTCATCGGATCGCCCAAAGTAAACGAGGTTTTTAATTTTGCCCAAAAAGAATATGATTATATAATTGCAGATACCCCTCCGGTAGGGATGGTGTCAGATGGATTCTTGCTTGTGAAGCATTGCAGTTCAATTATTTATGTGGTGAGACACAACAAAACACCTCTCAAATATCTGCAACATACTCTCAAAGGAATGAAAGAGAAAGAGATACACAACATCAACATTTTACTGAATGATGTGCCACCTCCCGGAAAGTTCAGTAATTACTCTGAATATACCTACCAGTACAGCTATTATGATTCAAAAAGTAAAAAAACCTGATGTAAAAAACATTCTGGTTCAAAAATACGTTGGAGAAGGGTTGATATATATGCAATTCTTCTCCTTTTTTATGACAGAGATAAATCGAACATTGCTGAAGAAAAGTTGATAAAAGTTTCCGTGTTCAGAGCCCAAACGCAGTTGATAACAAATTCGTGGAAAAATGAGAAAATTAAGAACTGTACGAGTAATTGCCAATGGGGAGATATCAAAAGGAGCGTACGTACTGACATTTAAAAGAGATTTTGAATTTATTGCCGGACAGGTTTTGGGTATTACCACCCATAGTGGCATTGAACCCCGGTTATACAGTATCGCAAGTGGTGAAAAAGATCGCAATATTCATATTCTGTATACCCTGAAACAAGATGGGTTGCTTACTCCCTGCCTTTCGGATTTAAAGCCCGCAGACAAAATATACATCACCGATGTTTTTGGAACATTCATCTGCCAGGAAAATTCGGCGGTTTGGATTGCAACCGGAACCGGTATTGCACCCTTTGCATCCATGGTCTTATCAGGCTTATCAGAAAATAAAATATTGATTTATGGTAATCACAACAGATCGAACCTTTATTTCCATGATACATTCCAATCTCTTATGGATGATCGCTATTTTCCTTGTTGCAGCAGAGAGCAAAACCCTGAAACTTTTTATGGAAGAGTAACGGATTTTCTGGAAAGATTTGGAATCGAAAACAAACAATTGCCTTTTTATCTGTGTGGAAGTGCAGAAATGGTGGTAGATGTGAGGGATATACTGATAGAAAAAGGTGTACCTTTTAACAACATCATGTCTGAAATATTTTTTTAACGGTTTACATGATTGACCGGTTCTGGTTTATGATCTGTGAAGATGTCCGTTTTTTTTTGCAGGGTGGGATATAAAACCTTCGAAGGATTGAAATCTTTTTGCTAAGGAGCAAATGTGATTTTCTTGCCATTACGAAACAAACAATATGATACATTTTTGTTACTTTTGAAAAAAACAATCTTACATTCCATCAGTCAAACAGTCTGATAAAATTCAACAAAACCCCAACAGAAAATATTCAAAATGCCTGCTTCACCCATACCTCTTACATCAGAGAAACAAAAAGAACCCCTATTCGGGAAAACGCTTTCCCAACTTCAGAAAACAGTGAAAAGCTTTGGAATGCCCGGATTCACCGCCACCCAGATATGCGAATGGCTTTACAAGAATCATGTGAGATCTTTTGACGAAATGTCAAATATCTCAAAAAAGCATCGTGAGACCCTTCAAAACAATTTCATTTTGGGCATCAGTGATCCGGTAAAAGTGCAGACCTCTGCAGATGGTACCAAAAAATACCTGTATCGCTCGCAATACGGAAAATTCATCGAAGCTGCTTTCATTCCTGAAAAGAACCGAAACACCCTTTGTGTTTCATCTCAGGTGGGTTGCAAAATGGGATGCTTGTTTTGCATGACAGGCAAGCAAGGTTTCCAGGGGCAGTTAAGTGCAGGAGAAATTGTCAATCAAATAAGGAGTTTACCGGAAAGAGATCAACTTACCAATATCGTGTATATGGGGATGGGCGAACCCTTTGACAATCTGGAGGGAGTGATGCAAAGCATTGACATACTGACCTCAGATTGGGGCTACCGGATGAGTCCACGCAGAATAACCGTTTCCACCATCGGCATCATACCTGCTATGAAAATATTTCTGGAGAACAGTAAATGTCATTTGGCAGTGAGTTTGCACTCACCCTTTGAGGAAGAGCGACGCAAATTAATGCCCGTTGAAAACGTTTATTCATTGCCTGAAGTGCTGAAAACCATCAGAGAGTTTCCTTTGGGTAAGCAAAGAAGGATATCTTTTGAATACATTGTTTTCAAAGGACTAAACCACAGCATTCAGCATGCAAAGGAGCTTGCCAGAATCCTCAACGGGATTCGTTGCCGCATCAATCTTCTTTATTTTCATCCCATACCCAACACACCACTTGAAGCGCCCACGGAAGAGATTATACAAGGGTTTAAAAACACACTGGAAGGAAAAGGGATTACCACCACCATCAGAAAATCGCGTGGTCAGGACATATATGCTGCCTGCGGAATGCTTTCAACAAAAGAGCTCTTGAAAAAACAGGGCAGTCCTGAAAATTCCTGATCAAAAACCTTCGCAAATTATTTTCTCAAAACCCAGGCCGATAGGATCAGCAGAGGATGAATGATCCACAGCCTAACCCATGCTATCCAGGGTGCAACACACAAACTTCCTTCTATGCACGAACCCATCCGGATAAAGTAAACATGAGAAGGGATGAAAACAAGCATAAGCACAATGATTGAAAACACTGCAATCCTGCGTGTTTTGCGAAATAATAGTCCTAAACCTGCCACCAATTCAATAAAACCGGAAAAATAATTGAGAAAGACAGGAAAAGGGAAATACGGGGGGATAAGAGGCTGGTAAAAGTCTGGCATGACAAAATGATTGATGCCGGCAACAACAAAGAAAAGGGCAAAACCGATTCTGAAGAACCTTAAAGGTGACAAAAAAAGAGTATGCTGAAAGCTCATAAAATTTTCGGTATTCTGCAGTTATCAGGCTAGTTTCCAATGTGTTTCAAGATGCACTCTCCGGAGTATAAGCGCAAAAGGCACCCACCAGATCAAATCGTTGGTTATTAGGGTATATCCAAAACCCGGGGAGATATTACCCTGCAGATATTGAAAGATGAAACCCAGAGGGCCCAGTATTTTGCCCATAAATCCAATGGCAACAATGGGCCAATGCCTGAGCGGATCATAACTCGCCCACCAGTAACCCACACCCCATACACCAATGACCATACCAATTCCCTGCCAAACAACGGGATGATTGATAGGTTCCATATGCACCAGATGAAAAAAATGAGAGGGAAACAAAACGACCCACGCTCCCCATAAAATATTATACATAGCTGCGAGTTTTAAAGTAATCTGCATCGTCATTGATTTGAAGTTTGTCAGAAAACAACCAATGCAGGAATAATGTTTTTTTTAAAAAAATAAAGGAAATGAATGTATAAAGGCAAGGGATACTTGTTTCTTGGGCATTAGTTGTTTGGATGTTAGCTCTTTTATTTGAGATTTTATGAATAAAAACACAGACTTCGTATCTTAAAGAATCCTTTAGTTTAGAATATCTGTGGGGGTGTTTGAGTATTCGAAAACTTTGCTTAGGGTTACTTTATACTAATTTTTCGAATAAAATTTTTCACGATGCATTTCCGCATAATTCAACAATTCAGATAGCACATCCGGGTGCAAATGCATCACATTTCCTTTTTTCTCATAAGGGTCGTGCTGAAGATCAAACAAAGTAGTATCTGTTTTTAAAGAAATAGTATTGCCAGGGGATCCACTCCCACCTGATTTCAACACCGAGAAATAATTGTGTGGCAAATGCAGTTTCCATCTACCATCGGGCGACAGGATCGCTTCAAGCCGGTTGTTCAAACTTACAGCATAATAATCGTGTGGATTTTTTGCATTTTCTTCGCCTTTTATGATGTTCCAAACATTTTTCCCGTCAATTTTATTTTCAGGCAATTGCGCACCTGTTATATGAGCAATAGAAGGCAAAAAGTCAATAGAGAAAAAACAATCATCAGAGATGGTTCCTTTCTTAATCTGATCAGGGTATTTGATCACCAGCGGAGACCTTATACCACCATCAAAAGAGGTGGTTTTACCAGCCCGAAAGGGTGTTTTGCCGGCGTGATCGCCATAGGTAATCCATGGTCCATTATCCGAAGTAAAAATAACCATCGTGTTTTCCTCCACATTGTGTTCTTTGAGTGCCCCCATAATTTCCCCCACAGACCAGTCAATTTCCATGATTACATCACCGTAAAGTCCCTGTGAAGAAACTCCCCTATGCTTATCACTTACAAACAGAGGTACATGGGGTTGCGGATGAGCAACATAAAGAAAGAATGGATTTTCATGATTTCTGTTGATAAAATCAACTGCATCTTCTGTAATCCAGGTTGTAAACATTTCCTGGTGTTCATGCGTTACCGAATCAATCTTTACCAGACCATTTTCCCAGTACTGCAGCGGAAACTGACCCCAGTAATCCGGATTCACCGGATGACCTGCCCACATATCGTTGCTATACATAATACCTGCTGATTCATCGAAGCCCCTGTTATGTGGCCGGGTATCATCCTGATCGCCAATATGCCATTTACCAAACATCCCTGTATAGTAGTTATTTTTTTGCAGTACTTCAGCAATAGTTGCAAAAGAAGGATCAACTCCCCGTGCATTCGGTCCATGTGCTCCATGCATACCTGTTCTTTCGGGATAACAACCCGTTAGCAAAGCTGACCGTGAGGCAGAACAGACAGCTTGGGGTACATAAAAATTATGAAACTGCCTTCCCTCGCCGGCAAGTTTATTCAGGTTGGGTGTAGAATATTTGTTCTGACCAAAAGGTTCAAAATCAGCCCACCCGGCATCATCTAAAAATATGATTACAACATTTGGTGCAGAAGATTTCTGTTGTAATGTAGCAGGCTGATTGCAACCTTGAAAAGAAAAAGAAACAGGAAGTAAACCCATTACCGGGTAAAGAATTTCTTTTATGTTCATAAATCCGGAAAAATTTTGGTTCAGGAAACAAATATAATTAAAATGGTTTTGATATTCATTTTTGAGTCCACTCTGAAAAATCAATTACCCACAGATTACACAGATTTACACAGATGCTAAATTCTGATAATCAATGTGTTTAAAAAAGAAAATGAACACAGATTTGCCGAAAACAAGTTTTCGGAGTGGACTCATTTTTTATCTTTAAAACAAATCTACGCCAAAGGGGTTAAAATACCAGAAAAAAAGACCATAAGACGAAGAACAGAATAAAGTAAATCACCCCATTTGCAGAAAAAGCAATAAAAAACCTAAGACATATATAACAATCATTTGCCGGAAAGTAACTACTTTTATAGATGATATACAAAATAAATTTTAGCAAAAGAAGATCATAATCACGTTTAAACCAAAAAACAAAAAATGAAAAGAATTACAGTTGCCAAAGGAGATGGTATAGGCCCTGAGATCATGGATGCAGTAATAAAAATACTCAAATCAGCAAAAGCAGAGATCGCATTTGATGAAATAGAAGTAGGTGAAAAGATTTACCTTTCCGGCAATTCTTCCGGTATTGCACATGATTCATGGGAAACGATAAGGAAGAATAAAATATTTTTGAAAGCCCCCATTACAACTCCCCAGGGAGGAGGTTATAAAAGTGTAAATGTAACTACCCGCAAATCGCTTGGACTATATGCCAATGTTCGACCTGTAGTGAGCATGCACCCTTATGTAACCACCAAGCACCCGGAAATGGATGTGGTGATTGTAAGGGAAAACGAAGAAGACCTGTATGCCGGTATCGAGCACCAGCAAACCGATGAAGTTGTGCAATGCCTGAAACTGGTAAGTCGACCGGGAAGTGAGAAGATTATCCGCTATGCTTTCGAATATGCAAAGCAATATGGAAGAAAAAAGGTTAGTTGCTTTTCTAAGGACAATATCATGAAACAAACGGATGGATTGTTTCATCAGATATTTAATGAAATAGGAGAAGAATATCCGGAGATAGAAAAAGAACATTGGATCATTGATATAGGTGCTGCCAAACTAGCAGCAACACCAGAGGAATTTGATGTGATTGTTACCCTTAATCTTTATGGTGATGTTATTTCTGATATCGCAGCACTTATAGCCGGATCGGTAGGCTTAGCCGGTTCGGCCAACATTGGCGAAGAATGCGCAATGTTTGAAGCCATTCATGGCTCGGCACCCACCATTGCCGGGCAAAACATCGCTAACCCTTCAGGATTATTACAAGGTGCATTGATGATGCTCGTTCACATTGGACAAACAGAGGTTGCAGAAACAATTCAAAATGCCTGGCTGAAAACCATAGAAAAGGGTTATCATACCTTCGATATTTACAAAGAAGGATTGAGTAAGGAAAAATTGGGTACACGGGAATTTGCCGATGCGGTTATCCGGAACCTGGGGGGAAAACCTTCAAAAATGGAAGTAGCTTCTTACAATACAAATAAAGTATTTCAAATGCCTGTTTACACCAAAAGAGCTCCTGCCAAAAAGGAATTGCAGGGTGTTGATATATTTGCTCATTGGGGTGGTTCAGATCCGGAAAAGATGGCTTCCCTGCTAAAAAAGATTGAAACGCAAAACATAAAGTTGTCTATGATTACCAATCGCGGTATAAAGGTTTGGCCCGATGGATTTGATGAAACATTCTGTACGGATCACTGGCGATGCAGATTTAAACCTGCAGAGGGAACTCAGTTTACCAACAAGGACATCGTTCAATTGCTCGATGCCGCTGTTAACAATGGCATAGACGTGATCAAAACAGAAAACCTGTATTCCTTTGACGGAAAAACTGCTTTTTCACTGGGGCAAGGTCAGTAGCAAGAAATGTATTATTCAGGCTTTGTGTGCATCTGTAGATAAAATATTTTCTGAACACAAACAGAATAATGAATACGAAAAAACGTTTTCAGGAGGAACTCAATGTGTTTCAAATGAAAACATCAAAATTGCATCTGTTTATAATTTGATTAAACCGGTCAGATGCCTGCCCCGTTCTTTCCTTACGGGGGAGCTCGCCAAAACTCCGGTTTTGTAATTTAGTCCATGCTGCGAAATCTAATCATCCGTGTGTACATCAATAGTATTGTTTCATATAATTAACAAGCATAGTGCTTTCGCACTCATAGGTAGTAAGATTTAAAAACAAATGTTTTCGTAAAAAGACCATTTCTATGATCAGAAGTTTCTTTTTAATATTTGTGTTGGTATTGGTGTTTGCAATGACCGGTAAAACACAATCTGGAGATGAAAGAAATTATATAGACCAGAGTCCACAGTTAGATACAATTTTGGAGGCTTACCGCAAAATAAACAAAAAGCAAGGAATACAGGGATACAGGATTCAAATTTATACAGACTCGGGCAACCAATCAAAATTGAGGACCGACCGCATGAAATCACAATTCGATGCTCGTTTTCCTGAGGTAAGGTCGTATATATCATACGATGAGCCCTATTACAAACTAAGAGTTGGTGATTTCAGAACAAGGCTCGATGCAGAAAGATTTTTAAGAAGAATAGCACCTGTTTATCTTTCTTCAATCCTGGTGGTAGATCGTATCAACTATCCCCGGTTGGATGATTCCTATGGAAATCCGGTGGAGATTATACCTGAAGAAACAGAATAGGGCTCCTGAAAAAAGGTTTTTCCTTACTGGAATTGATTTCCAACCTATCTCACTCTTAAATATTAAGAATACTTTTAAACGGGATGTGTTTTTTGTAAACAGTTTAAATATTAATCATCTATAGTTGTTTCCCTGCTCATTAGTCTTTGCAAGAAAACGCCAAATACTGCGTTATTCTCGTTTTGGAATCCATCATCCCATTACCTTAACTCACTGTTTTTTAATTACTCGAAAGAACTGAACACCGAAAATACAGATTAAGCATTGCACTTTATTTGGCGGCTACAATACACTAAGCATTCTTTTCGGTTGCTTCCGGCAACCATGAATTAATTACACGATATATTATTTTATACCGGACGTATTTGCTGCCATCCTTACTGCAAGATCTTCTATATCCGCTCTCCGGGCAAGTTTTTCCATCCAATCAACGGGGATATTATGGTAACCATAAACGAGACCAGCCAATCCTCCGGTAACAGCAGCGGTAGTATCGGTATCCTCTCCCAAATTCACAGCTTTCAAAACAGCATCTTTATAGTTCAATGTTTTTATGAAACAATACACAGAGGCTTCCAGCGTGTGCACTACATATCCATCGCTGTAAATATATTTCTTTTCGGGGATCAAACGTATATCGCCGTGAAAGAGGCGGTTAAACTGCTCAATCTCCGTTTTTTCCACACCCATCCGGTTTAAGAAAGGAGGCAAGTCTCTTTGCAAATCAATATAGGCATAGATACCCGGGGTTTTCAGAATGAGCAACCGGGCAAACTCAAGATAGTAAAAACATGCTACAACAGAGCGGATATGCGCATGGGTAACAGATGAAACAAGCGAAACAAGTCTGAACCGTTCTTCAACAGGTTTATCGATCATGTGAAAAACCAGGGGCAGTACACGCATGAGAGACCCGTTGCCGTTAGAGTGTTCATCTGTTCCCCCGGCTAATTCTGGTTTTACTCCGTTCATAAATCTGTTAATGGCTTCGCGTGTGGTCATACCCACATCAAAAGTTTTTCCGGTAGCTGTCCAGTATCCTTCATGCAACCATTTAACAAAATGGTTGGCAAGTATCTGCAGATCAAATTCACCGGTAAGCATTTCTGCCAGGCAAAAGGTCAGCGATGAATCGTCGGAAAAAGTACCCGCAGGCATGTTATGGGTTCCATGCCCGGTCATACCAGTTGCGGGTTCTTCCAGCATCCTGTCCCTGCTCTTAAACTCGTAAGGTACACCCAAAGCATCGCCAATGGCAACACCCAAAAGGGCAGATTTGATGAGTTCAGTCTTGTTTTGTATTTCAGTCATAAACAGATGTTTTTATAAAAATGAACTTCCTTTTCCTAACCTTACAGTCTTCTCAACTAAATAGCAGTCGTATTTCAACCAGTTTTTCAGAAAAGAGACAAATCAAATTTTACCTGCAAAGATAGAAACACTAAAAACATAACCAGTTATTCTCTGGAAAAGGAAAAAAGAAAAAATGAACCGAGCCTTGACAAAGTTTTTGACATACACGCACATGATTATAATGCGCGGCATGTAAAGCATGCAGTCAGACTGTTAGCGAGCTCCCCCGTAAGAAAAGAACGGGGCAGGCATATTACCTAATTAATCAAATTATAAACAGATAAAAACCCGGATGATATGCTCTTCCTTCAACACTTGACCTTCAACCATGTAAATGCCAAAGAAGTAGAGGTTTTCAAATTCAACAATACAGTTTCAGCACCTACTGAAAAAGAAAAAAAATATGATATCAACATTCTGCCCAGTCCCGCCCGGGAAGCAACAACCGTTGAGATTGGACAGCCTGGCTCGTCCGACTTCCGGTTAACCATCAGTGATCTTTCGGGCAAAGTTCTGATTACGCAAACCCTCCGGCATAGATATACCGGACAAACTCATTCTTTAAAAACCGGATTTTTGAATAAAGGAACCTATATTATAGAAATATCAGATCATAAAAACAGATATGCGGAGAAATTGGTTATTGAATAAGATTTTGGGGTTCGTAATGTTTTTTATATCAAACATTTCCTAACTTTTTGATTTTTCATTTCCGGAATGACGTGTCAAAATTGCATCAACAACATGCCTTATCATCCAAATCCTCTACTTATGTGCCCACAAAAAAAACCGCAGGAGAGTGTCCTGCGGTTTTTTTTTAATAACATGAAGATTATTTGTTAATTTTTGTCGATAGCATTCAGGTCTTCGAAAGAAATCTTAAGTCTTTCTTTCATGCTTTCTTCTGCTTTTCTGAGCCAAACCCTGGGATCGTAATATTTCTTGTTGGGTTTATCTTCGCCATCGGGATTGCCGATTTGTCCCTGAAGATAACCTTCATTTTTCTGGTAGAAATTCTTAACACCATCCCAGAATGCCCATTGGGTATCAGTATCGATATTCATTTTAATAACTCCGTAGGAAATTCCTTCTCTTATCTCTTCTCTCGAAGAGCCAGAACCACCATGGAAAACAAAATTTACCGGTTTGGGCGCGGTATTAAATTTCTGCTCAATATATTCCTGAGATTTAAGAAGAATTTTGGGTTCGAGTTTTACATTACCGGGTTTGTAAACCCCGTGTACATTTCCAAAAGAGGCGGCAATGGTAAACTTATCGGAAACGCTGCTGAGTGCTTCATACATTTGAGCTACTTCTTCGGGTTGGGTATAAAGTTTTGAGCTTTCTATGCCGGTATTATCTACACCATCTTCTTCTCCACCCGTAACTCCAAGTTCTACTTCGAGGGTCATACCCATTTTGCTCATTCTCTCGAGGTACTTTTTACATATTTCAATATTATCCTCTAGAGGTTCTTCACTCAGATCGAGCATATGAGAGCTAAAAAGAGGTTTTCCGGTTAATTTAAAATTTTCTTCAGAAGCTTCAATAAGACCATCAATCCAGGGTAACAATTTTTTAGCAGCATGATCGGTATGCAAAATAACCCTCACACCATAAAGTTCTGCCATGAGTGCTACGTGTCTAGCACCCGATACTGCACCTGCAATAGCTGCTTTTTGATTTTCATTAGAAAGACTTTTGCCGGCAAAAAACAATGCGCCACCATTAGAGAACTGTATAATAACAGGCGAATTTACCTCTTTGGCTGTTTCCAAAACTGCATTTACTGTATTGGTACCGGTTACATTCACTGCGGGTAAAGCGAATTGATTCTCACGGGCAATTTTAAACAATTCCTGCACTTTTTCACCGGTTACTAAACCCGGTTCAATATTTTTCATCAAGTTAGCTGCCATTTTCTTAGTGTTTTATTATTTAACGCTTATGATTTGTACTGTGTATTAGAAAGGTCAAAATTACAAAAATTAAAAAACAATCTACCCTAAGTTTTTGAAAAAGCAATATTTTGTCCCTTATATATCAAATACTTTTCAACACTTATCTGACAAAACATAATAAAAATGCTGGCATATTAAAAAAATCCTGCTTAAATTAGCAATACAATTATTTTTTGTTTAAAACTTGTATTTAATTCAGGATTTAATTTTTGCCGGGGCTTATGTTTACCCATCCGTATCTTATTAAAAAGAAAAATCAAATCAATGCAATCGTTCACCGGTTTTTTATTTGATCTTCTGTTGCTTTTCAAACGAAACAAGGTTCTGTTTGTTACATTTGCATATATTGATCAACCATTGGAAAACAAAGCATATGCAATTTAAACCAATAATACGCTGACAGGAATCAAAACCACCAGAAAAAACAATTTTTCTTTATGGAAAAAGTATTAATTGTAGATGACGACATAAGTTTTTGCACGATGCTAAAATCTTTTCTTAAAAAGAAAGGATTTCTGGCACACGATGTATATTCTCACCAGGATGCACTTAAACTCTCATCCTACAATAGTTATAAAGTGATACTTACAGATTTTCGGTTGCCTGACAAAAGCGGGATCGAATTACTGAAGGATATAAGAAAAAGGAATGAACACGCGGTTGTGATTGTGATGACAGCATATGCAGACATAAGAATGGCAGTGCAGGCTATAAAACTGGGAGCCTTTGAATATGTTACCAAACCAGTAAATCCTGATGAGATTATCATTCATATCAAAAACGGAATTCAGAAATACAGCAATGATCATAGTGAACACATGAAAATGGTCAATGAAAAAAACCAGACAAATCCTTCACGCTCAGCAACAGAAAATCAATTTGAATACGTTTATTCGGGAAGTAAAACATCGAAGACCATACATAAATACATTGATCTTGTTTCGCCTACTGACATGTCGGTAATCATACAAGGTGAGAGTGGTACGGGAAAAGAATATATTGCCAGAAAAATTCATGAACAGAGTAAACGAAAAACTTATCCTTTTGTAGCAATAGATTGTGGATCACTATCAAAAGAGCTGGCGGGAAGTGAATTTTTCGGGCACATCAAAGGTTCTTTTACTGGCGCATTGAATGACAAAACAGGTCAATTTGAAATAGCCAATTCCGGAACTTTGTTTCTGGATGAGATAGGAAATCTCTCTTACGAGATACAGGTAAAACTCCTGAGAGCCATCCAGGAGCGAAAAATAAGAAAAATTGGAAGCAACAAAGATATTCCGGTAAATGTGCGAATTATAACTGCAACCAATGAAGACCTCATATCGGCGGTAAAACGTGGTGCATTCAGAGAGGATTTGTATCACCGACTGAATGAATTTTCTATACTTGTACCACCCATGCGCGAGCGAATAGAAGACATCAAAACCTTTGCAAACTATTTTTTAAAAAAAGCGAATTCTGAACTCGACCGAAATGTGGGAAGTATTCCCGAAAAGGTATGGAATTGTTTTGAAGCGTACTCATGGCCTGGCAATATCAGAGAGATCAAAAATGTGATTCGCAGAGCCGTTCTGCTTTCCGAAAATAATGAAATAAAAATCCAGGACCTTCCACAAGAAATTATTCATGCCTGCATCCCCGATAAAAAAAGCTCGGAAAATGGTAAACAATTGAAAACCATTACAGAAAAAACTGAAAAAGATATTATCGTATCTACTTTACACCAGGCAAAATTCAACAAATCAAAAACTGCAAAAATTCTCAATATCGACAGAAAAACACTTTACAACAAACTAAAACTTTACGGTATTAAAAAAAGATCATGATTACCAAAATAAAGGATGAGTCCACTCCGAAAACTTGTTTTCGGCAAATCTGTGTTCATTTTCTTTTTTTAAACACATTGATTATCAGTATTTAGCACCTGTGTAAATCTGTGTAATCTGTGGATAATTTACTTTTCAGAGTGGACTCAAGGATGGAACAAATAAAAGGATACAATAAATAAAAAGATATTAATTGAATGTAATTAGTGCTTGCAAAAAAACGTCAGTTGCTGCGTTATGCTCGCCTTCAAAACAATCATTTACAAAAGGTAAATCCCTGTTATTCTGTCATTTCAAATCCTTCACTTGTCGATTTCTTATCAGGCAAATGTAAAATAATAAGTTTTTTTGCTGAAACCAATCCAAAAAAACTGTAGACAAATAAAACAAATTCCCCAATTCTACACTTTTTTGTAGATTTTTTCTACACCTTTTCAAAAAAACAAAAACGAATATTAATAAGATAAGAATGCATCAAAACCACAAATTGCTGTTTTACAGCGCTTCTGAAATTAAAAACAAAAGATTGGCAGTTTGGCACATTATTTACTATGTATGAAGAAAATTTATAGATTTCCCCCTATCTACATAAATTTCCCTTTTGTTTTCCTCAGCCGACAGTTCCCCGCTGTCGGCTTCCTCTTTTTATAAAGGCACTTTATCATCAATGCTAATCAGAGAAAATTCCTTGCTTAAGGATAATAAAATCAAAGAAAAATTCAATACCCATCCTGGATCTTTAAACAAAATGCACAGGTTAGATTCCCCTGAAAACTTAAACGTCAATAAAACACATTGTCCCCGACATTCTTAATGATTCCTCACAACCGCCTGGTTAATTTATGTTGCGTGCATCTGCCAGAATCTGGATTTGGCAAATTATAAACAGATGAACCAAGCCATGACAATAATATTGACACACACGCGGATGATTATTGGCTAAAGAGCAAAGCACATAGCGCTGACATTATCGGGCCATCATTAAAACATTAATCGATTCATATTCATTGGGTTATAAATTATAAACAATTAAAAAATTCATTGAAAAGCACAATTATTTTTTCCAACTATACTTTCAGTTTTTTTCTTCCGTTGATTTGATGTATTTTTAATGTATTTTTACAATAATTTCCCTTATTAGAAATATAATCAACCCGTTATGAAAACCAAAAGACAAACACCAGATTCCGCAAAGGAAAGCAATAGCTATCCTGTTCATTTATTTTTACTTTTCTTCTTCATCACTGTTTTTCTTTCAGGTTGCAATCAAAAAGAATTGGAACGAATTGAAAATGAGAAAGCAGAGCTTGAGCAAGAACTTCAAACCAACCAGGAGAATGTGGAAGATTATCTTGATGACCTGAATGAGATCGAAAATAATTTGCGAATTATCAAGGAAAAAGAGAATGTAATAACAGAAGATGCAGCCAGTTCGGTTGAAGGGCAAAAAAGTGCAAAAGACAGAATCAATGAAGACATACAACTGATCGGAGAATTGATGGAAAAAAACCGCAATCTGATTGAAAATCTGAATAGCAAGATCAGAAATTCAGACTCAAGGATTAAAGGTTTCGAGCAAATGGTAGAAAGATTAAACCAAACCATCGAAGAGAAAGAAATTGAGATACAGATGCTGCGAAGTCAGCTGGCAGAAATGAATATTCAGGTAGATTTCCTTACAGCACGTCTTGACACATTGCAGCAAGAAGCACAACAAAGAAAACAAATGCTCCGGGAACAACAAATGGAAATGAACACCGCTTATTTTGCCATTGGGTCTAAAAAAGAATTGTTGGAGAATAAAGTGATTGAAAGAGAAGGCGGATTTTTGGGTATAGGTCGTACCAACAAACTCAGCAGCAATGCCAACACCGAATTTTTTTCAAGATTGGATATCACCCAGGAAAATGAGATCACAATCATTGGTGAAAACCCAGAAATCATTACCATACATCCTCAGGAATCCTACGAACTTAAAAAAGATGAGGAGGAAAATATCAGTTATCTTGTCATTAACGATTCAGAAAAATTCTGGGAAACAAACAAATACCTGGTAATACAGATTAAATAAAACAATTTTGATAAAACAGCGGGTTACGCTCTTTTTCAGAAAAAATCTACAGCCACCGGTTTGTTGATACATAAAAAATGCCTGCGAGCTATCATTTAGAAAATAGCAAACAGGCATTTGATGTTTTGTATGCGGCAAAATCCTAAAAACCATTTAATTGCATGGTAACGGTAGGAATAAGAAGCAGGAATCCGATAATGATCAGCGTAACAATGAGTGGCCAAATAAATTTCACCCATTTCTGATAGGGAATTTTAGCAATCCCCAACACAGCGATCAAA
>CAYPFV010000039.1:0-20340 GCA_964410015.1 uncultured Bacteroidales bacterium | reverse complement strand
GATTTTAGAAAAAAAATATAAAAATGTCTGACTTTATGGACAGACTCTAATTAGTTGAATCCGGTATTCTTGTTGATCATAAACTGTTACATTTCGGGCTACTGTTGATTTGCATTCCGATTGAAACGATTTTTTTATAGATGGATATTATGATCAAAATCTTTTTCCTTCGAGCAGAAGCTGACGCTTGTTATAATTGATTTCAGCATGATATTCAAAAAGAATATCACCTCCTATTACACCATCAATTCCGGGCAGGTCGAAAGTTTTATAAACCTCATTGATACTTTTGATATCTATCAGGGAATAATAACCGTGTTTAATAATGCAATCACCGATTATAAAATGATCAATATAAATATTATGGGTGGTCATCTTTTGAGAACCAATACCTGTAAACTGATTATGGTGGCGCTTTATAAGATTTTCATCCATAAAATTTTTGATGCGGTTGATATCAAAAACTGTTTGCGACGCTCCTGTATCAATCAGCAGGTTCATGGAGTTTGAGTTAATCCAGCCACGAACCAACAGATGAAATCCTTCCTGGTTTATATTCAGAATGGTTACCGGGACAGAAATTTTCACGGTTTATAAATAAGAAAGACAAACCCTCAGTTTACCTGATTTTCATAAGTAATAATCTGCATACCTTTTCTGATAGCATGTTCGTTCAGAGGTATCAAATGATGATATCTTTCAGGAAGTACTTTTTGCAAACCTTTGATGACATTATCAATTTCGAGTATGGGTTTGATTTTTAAAAATCCACCGATCACAATCATATTAAATACTTTAGTATTTTTCATTTTTACTGAGGTATCGTAAGCATCAATTGCGCATATATCTATATCTGATCTTTCAGGAGTTCGGGTCATTCCGTTTTTCTCATAAATGAGCAGCCCCCCTGGTTTCACTGATTGTTCAAATTTATCCATGGAGGGCTGATTTAAAACAATGGCGGTGTCAAAAGTATTTAAAACCGGAGAGCTAATAGGTTTGTCGCTGATAATAGCAGTACAATTTGCAGTTCCGCCTCTCATCTCTGGTCCGTAAGATGGCATCCACGAAACTTCCTTTTCCTGCATTACGCCACTGTAACAAAGTATTTGCCCCATGGATAGCACTCCCTGTCCACCAAAACCGGCAATGATAATTTCTTCTGTCATAATGAATGTGCTTTTTTACTATTTTTCAGGTACTTTTATATCTCCAAGCGGATAAAAGGGGAACATATTTTCCTCCATCCACTGATTAGATTGAACGGGTGTCATTTTCCAATTAGATGGGCAATTGGAAACAATTTCTACAAAACAGGTTCCTTTATTAAGTTTTTGATATTGCATGGCTTTTTTCATAGCTCTTTTTGCTTTTCTCACATTTGCAGGTTTGTGCACTGCTTGTCTGGTAACATAATAAGTACCTGGTAGTTGAGCAACAAGTTCAGTCATCTTCAGAGGACTACCCATTGTTTTCACGTCTCGTCCGAATGGTGAGGTGGAGCTTTTCATACCCTGCAGGGTAGTTGGAGCCATTTGCCCACCGGTCATACCATAAATACCATTATTTACAAACACGATAAGTATGTTTTCTCCTCTGTTGCAGGCATGAATTGTTTCAGAAGTACCAATAGCAGCCAAATCGCCATCACCCTGATAAGTAAAAACATACTTTTCGGGAAATACGCGTTTTATTCCGGTTGCTACGGCAGGAGCTCTTCCGTGGGCTGCCTCCTGCATATCTACATTAAAATAATAATAAGCCAAAACAGAGCAACCTACAGGCGCTACGCCAATTGTTTCGCTTTGAATGCCAAGTTCATCAATAACCTCTGCCAAGATACGGTGTGCCGTACCATGTCCGCAGCCCGGACAGTAATGCAGCACCTTATCGGTCATCAATGTTGTTTTTTCGTAAACGAGGTTTTCTTGTTTAATCAAATTTTCAGCCATATATTATCCTCCAATTATTTTTTGTTCCAATGCATTTAAAATTTCATCCGGGTTTGGTATCATTCCACCAAAACGACCAAAATGTTCCACTTTTGTTTTTCCTTCCACCGAAAGTCTTACATCTTCAATCATTTGTCCGGCATTCATTTCTACACAAAGGATTCCTTTAACCCGGGAAGCCAGATCGTTGAGTTTTTTTTCCGGGAAAGGGTATAATGTTATGGGGCGAAGCAGACCTACCTTAAATCCTTTGTTTCGGGCCATTTCCATTGCTTTTCTGGTGATTCGGGCGCAGGAGCCAAAAGCAGTGAGCAGAAATTCCGCATCCTCGCATTGATCGGTTTCAAAGCGCACTTCATTTTTTTCAATTTCACGATATTTCGCCTGTAATTTCAGGTTTACCTTTTCCTGCTCTTCTGCCTGCAACTGCAGGGATGTGACAAATGTGGGTGAATCTCCTTCTTTTTTCCCGGTAGTAGCCCATTCATATTCGTGCATGCTACGAGGTATTTGTTCAAAAAGTTCAACTTTTTCCATCATCTGCCCGATAATGCCATCCGACTGAATCATGACAGGTGTGCGGTATTGAAAAGCCAGATCAAAACCAAGTTTAACAAAATCAACACTTTCCTGCACACTGGAGGGAGCAAGCACAATAAGTTTATAGTCGCCGTGCCCTCCCCCTTTAACAGACTGAAAATAGTCTGACTGGGAGGGTTGAATTGTACCCAATCCGGGGCCACCTCTTACCACATTTACGATCACGCAGGGTAGTTCGGCACCTGCCATATAAGAAATTCCTTCCTGTTTCAGGCTAATACCCGGACTGGATGAAGAAGTAATGGCTTTTTTTCCGCAACCTGCGGCCCCATAAACCATATTAATAGCGGCTACTTCACTCTCTGCCTGCAAAACGATCATACCTGTACGATCTTCGGTGCGGGCAGCCATTAGGTATTCAATAACTTCTGACTGGGGCGTGATCGGATATCCAAAATAGGCGTCGGCACCTGCACGTATAGCGGCTTCTGCAAGTGCTTCATTTCCTTTCATAAGTCTTAATTCTTTCATTTTATTGCTTGTTTGTGCTTTGATATATCTTTTAAAAAAACTGGGATAAAGGAAAATATCGGCTTCGTATGCGAAAAAAATACACTATTTTCGAATCGAATGGATTTATCTAAAATTCAAATACTTTAGTCATTAACAAATCCAATCCAAAAAGTTTATAACACCATTTTTATACTATCTTTTTCAACATGCATTAGAAACGTTTCATTGGTTTCAACAAGATAACTCTTGTTATTGGGTTTGCCTGCTAAGAAAGAATCAATTATCAGGTATCAGACTGGCAATAAATTATTATCTTTCGTTTGCAATTTTTGAATTCATTACCTGAAGACAAGCACATCCGGGCAACTATTAGTATTTTTTATTGAGAAATGATCATCTCCTATTTTTTAGTGCAGATATGCCTGTTTTTTGTACCCTTTTTGATCTTTGATCTTTTATTTCTCTCTGTAAACTTTGATGACAGCATCAGGACAAACAACCGCGCAGTTTGCACATCCGATACAATCAGAATTTACCTTCACTGCATAATGGTAACCTTTGCTATTTACATTGGGCGATAGTGCCAATACATTGTTTGGGCAGGCAGCAATGCAAACCTCACAACCTTTACATTTTTCTATGTCGATGACAACATCTCCGCGTTTTGCCATTTTTTTTACTTTAAGGGTGGTAATAATCTATTACAATATTCTTGTTTACTGATGCAAATCTATCACTAATTATTCAAAAAATAAAGAAAACCGTAAACAATTTCACTAAATTTCTAATGATCTATTATTTGTTGAAAATTAAAACCGGCAATTGCGAAAAACATTTGCTTGTTTTAAACATCCAATGTTGTAATAAGCATTTAACCCGGCTATGGAATCAAACGTTGACAGTTTAAAATTTAAAATTAAAAAAAACTTTGAATATGTATTTTGTTTAACGGATAATAAAAAACAAACCCGGTAAGAAAAAATTCAGTTTGATAACTGCACTTAATCTATAATTTTGTAAACAAAAAATGAACAATTCCACAATTTTTCTACACATAAGGCAACAAATTTATTTGCTTAGCGTGGATGTTTTTTTAGAATATTATTGCCGGAGGCTCTGAAAAAAAACAAAGACCGATATTATTATGAAGAAAAAGAAACACCTGGTGAGTTTTTTTGTAAAAGTTTTCCTGGTATTGATATCAGCGGTTGTATTATTGGTTATTGTGAGCAATATGGTAATCGTATTGTATACGCGCAACTTTCTTTTCGATAAGGTTTCAGACATCTCCCGGCATAAAGCAGGAATCGTTTTGGGAACAAGCAGAAATCTTCAAAGCGGTCAGCCCAATACCTATTTTTACCACCGGATGAGTGCAGCAGCGGAACTCTATCATTCTGGCAGGGTAGATTTTCTGATCTTGAGTGGTGATAACCGCACGATATATTATAATGAACCCGAACAAATGCGTAGGGAATTATTAAAATACAATATTTCCGATACAGTTTTATATCTCGACTATGCGGGTTTACGCACACTGGATTCTATGATCAGGGGTAAAAAAATATTCGGACAGGACAGCATTGTGGTCATCTCTCAAAAATTTCACAACCGGAGAGCTGTGTTTTTAGCGCGTGTTAATGGTATCAAAGCAATTGGTTTTAATGCCACCGATGTATCTCCCGGTCAGGGAATCAGGGTGCAGGTAAGAGAAATATTTGCCCGCGTGAAAGTTTTTCTGGATATCATAACCAGAAAAAAGCCGCGGCATCTGGGAGATAAGATCCGAATTGGAAAAACTCAATCAGGCATTTCCGAATAGTTTGTTCACCACTCTTTCAAAATCATTCATATTCAATGGTTTAGTTATATATTCATCCATTCCCATATTCATATATTTTTCACGGTCTCCTTCAAAAGCATTGGCACTCAAACCCACTATAGGTGGCAGTTGGGTGTGTTTCTTTTTTAATTGACATGTAGCGGTGATACCATCCATTACCGGCATTTTAATATCCATCAGAATGAGATCGTAAGCACTGGTTTCGCATTTACAAATTGCTTCTTTTCCATTTGAAGCCAGTTGAACATTATGTCCGCTATGCTCAAGCATAAGTTTGATCACTTTCTGATTTACTATTTTATCATCCACCAATAAAATATTTAACGGTTTACATTCCTTTTTGGTTTCTTTACAGATATTTGTTTGCCTGTCAGAACCTGCCTTTTCCGAATCAACATTTTTTGCCCTGAATGTGAAAGAAAATTTGTTTACTTTACCCTTGTGAGTATTCATTGATAGTTCTCCACCGAGTATCTGCACATACTCTTTACTTATTGCCATTCCCAAACCTGTACCCTGAAAATCCTCCAGGTCATCAGTATCTTTAAATACCCCTGCCTTGTATGGGTTCAACATATCTCTGGTAAGATCATCTTCAAGGGCGTATCCGTTATTTTCTAAAGAAATTTTTATCAGTATGCCATTACCGGCTAATAATCTTACAATTTCTGTTCTGATGATAATTTTCTTTTGCCTGGAAAATTTCACAATCACATCAAGTAAATGATGAAGAACCTGATTAACACGAAATTTATCGGTCGAAATTTGTTGAGGAAATTTTTCGGGAATATCCAAAAGCAGATTTAATGGTTTTTGTTTAGTAACATCAAATACATTTTTCAAATGGGTTAAAAGATCACGAATGTTAAACTGCACGGATCTGGAAGCAATTTTTCCTGACTCTATTTTGGCATAATCAAGGATTTCATCTATGGATTGCTTTAAATCCATGCCGGAAATTTTCAAAGTATGCAAAAGATCTTTTTGTTTCATGGAAAGTTGTGTATTCTCCAGAATATCTGTTATTCCAAGAATAGCAGTGAGGGGTGTACGAATCTGATGACTCATGTTGGCCAGGAACTTTTTTTTGAATTCAAGCGATTGTTTAGCGATGATAAGGTCGCGTGTTAATTCTTCTGATTGTTTTTCTGCAGTTGCATCGGTTATAAAACCGTTCCAAATAATTGCTTTACCTTTTCGTCTGGGTTTTGAAGTTGCTTTTAAATACTTTCTTTCATTTTTATGGGTTTTGATCCAGAATTCACAATTCCAGTCAGATAAATCTTTTGCTGATTTTTGAATAGCGCTTAATAAAGATTGATGGTAGCTGGGGTCAATATATGCGAAAACATTTTCTATTTTGATTAATTCTTCTGAAGACTTTCCGAAAATCGCTTTACAAAAAGAGTTAACATACAAATTTTTAAATTTACCATTCTCATCCATCATAAATTGATAGATCATACAGGGGATGTTTTCGGAAATCTGCTGAAATCGTTGTTCGCTTTCGCGTAATTTCTTTTCAGCAACCACCCTTGCCGTTATATCTGTAGCCGTAAAATTTGAACCCATAGAAAAATCAAAGGGATCGAGATAGGATGAACTGAGCAAAACGTAGATATCACGTCCGTTTTTATGACGCCAAATGGTTTCAATGGTGCCTACACCGCTCACGTGCATTTGGGTGTATTTTTCGGTTCCCACTCTTTCAAATTCCTCCTGTGTTGGATACAAAATTCTTGCACTTTTACCAAGTATCTCCTCAGGTTGGTATCCTGTTATACGGCTAAATGAAGCATTCACTTCAACCAAAACTCTGTTTTTAATTATCCCAATAGCGGCAGGTGATGAACGAAATATACTTTCCAGACGTGCCTGGCTCATCATCAAATTTTTACGGATCAGTCCTCTCTGAAAATTGCCCAGCACTACGGATATCTTTTCAGAAATACGCAAGCCAAAATCTTCATCAAACCGATCCCAGTTTCTGAAATTTTTTGTGTCTTCCATGCACAAAATACCATGTAAAACCCCATCTTTTTTTATACCCGTATATAGGAGCGATTTTACTGGCCTGGAATGTATAAAAGTGAAAACCAGGTTTGATAATTTTTTTTCTTCCTGCATATTTTTTATAATCAGACACGAATGATCTTTCAGGTATGAAAAAGCTGACAAATACTGACTTTTTCTCAAAAGACTACCCGATTTATGTTCGTTTGTTTGTGAATCATAACAATCAAAGCATCGCAATTGGTTCCCTCCTTCATCAAGAAACCAGACACTTACAAGATCTAACCTGAGGGCAGATGAAGTAATCTGTACCAGTTCCCTGATAAACTCATAAATTTTTCCCTCCATATAATTAGCAGACGTTGACAATTGATTAAGTGCGGAAAAACAGGTATCGCTTTTTTTAGATATTTGAGCGGATTTTTCAGCAAGTTGCGCACCTTGATAAAAAAAAACAATCAGATTTTTGTTGCTGATGGCAAAAACATGTAAATCATATCTTTTTTCACGGCATGCGCAAATATTTTTAATAAACACAGATTCTTTTTTTGTTATGGAACGGGCAACTTCCATCAAATTTTTTACAACATCCTCATACGGATATTTAAACAGGTCCGGCAGATATTTTATTTTCGAAAGGTCTATTGAATGGTTAATGCTATCATCAAAGTTTCCCTGAATAATTTCAAGATTTTCTATAACCCCTTCTTTGTTTTTAATTACTTTTAAAAACAGACTAAAAAAGTCAAAAATAAAAATATTGTGATGACCGATGAATTCTTTTTCCATATATTTTCCTCCCTGAATCTCCCAGGTGCACATTTTGTATTCATGCCACCTGAATAAATAAAAAAAAGCCTCTTAGAAACTGTGGGGTTTTTGGTTTTTAATGGATGGTTTTGATCTTTCTACTCACAAAAGAAGATCAAACAACTATGTATATATTTGATTTTAAGGAATATATGATCCGAATTTATGGTATAAATTTAATCATTTTTTTTTATCTAAACAGCTTTCCCGAAATTTTTTCTTAATATAATTAAGGAATCAACCTCTTACTTCTGATCTGCTTTTCCTTCTTTTTCCATAACACATTTGTAAACAATGAAACACATTAATACACTAACCTACGGATACTTATGTCATCAATGCGGTTTTTACCGGTTTTTCTTATAAGGGCTTGGTGTCAGATATACCGGAATTTGAAGCAGGTCTCTAATAACAACAGAAGCTGCTACAGAACCAAAAATGGCAGGCATATAACTAATTGTACCAACGGTAGTTTTTTTATTGGGTTCATCAACAAGATATAATAACGAATCTTCAGGAACCAATTCGGGAGAAAAAATAGTTTTAAATCCGGTCTTCACTCCCATATTCTTTAGTCTTTTGCGAAGCAGTCTGGCAAGATTACAATTGTAGGTTTGCGCTATATCTGTTATGAAAACCCTGGAAGGATCTAATTTACCGCCAGCTCCCATGCTACTAACCAGGGGATATCCTTTTTGAAGGGTATGATATATGAGAAATATCTTGGGTGTAAGCGTATCAATAGCATCCACCACATAATCAAAAGATTGCAGCAAAATATCCTGAATCTTTTCATCAACAAGAAACAATTCTTCACAATTAATTTCGAGTTGCGGATTAATATCCAACAAGCGATCTTTCATGAGTTGGGTTTTACTTTTTCCCAGGGTACTTTTCAGAGCAAGGGTCTGCCGGTTAAGATTTGTATCGTGTATGATATCATTATCTATGATGGTCATTTTTCCAACGCCGGCGCGACAAATCATTTCGGCAGCAACAGCACCTACACCCCCAAGACCACATACCAAAACATTGGATGATTGCAGATTTTTAACATTTTCTCTCCCTAATAATAGTTCTGTTCTTTCCTGCCAATTTGTATTCATTAACATTTTATCTGTTTATAATTTGATTAAATAGGTAAGATACCTGCCCCGTCATTCTCTTGCGGGGGAGATCGCCAAAAAACCGGGTTTGTAATTTTTGCTGTGCTGCTAAATTACAATCATGCGCTTGTGTCAACACTATTGTCATGGCTCGGTTCATTTTTTAAAAACACTCACCAAAAAGTCTTATAAAGTTTACTTTCATCCCTTTTTGCAGATCAACTAAAGGAATATTTTTCACATTAGAGACCTCCTTATACATGTCATCAATCCGTATATCTTCGTCGTCGGTTTCGATCAGAAAAGAATCTAAAGGAAGTTTCTGAAGAGCAACTTCAGATTTTGTATTCTTACGAAGTAATTGACGACCGAAAGAAACCAGACATCCATGCTCAATCAATTGTTCTGCCATTTGCACACTACTGTAAAAACCATGAATAATCCAGGGTTGGGAAGGATTGATTTCTTTTCGAAGATGCAGTACTTCATCAAAAGCTTTTACACAATGTACCACAACAGGTTTAGATACATATTCAGAGATTTTGATCTGTTTCAGAAAAACAGAACGTTGTTTATCCACTGGCATATCAATGTATTTATCTATTCCACACTCACCTATTGTCAATACCTTTGGGAAAGAAGCTACCTTTAAAATTTGATCAAGATAATTTTCATTTTCCTGATTTGTTCCCAGATGCCATGGATGCAATCCTACAGAAAAAAAAGTATTTTCAAACAGTTCCCATTTGTCAAAAGAACTGATATGGTGAGCAAAGATATTATGTATGCATAATTGGTCATGATTATCCTGGCAATATTTATGTGTATGAAAATCAATGTACTTATGATGTAAAAAAGACATAATGCAATAAGTCAGAAAATAGAGTGCGGAATTATATTTTTGTTCAATTAAACCCCTTTAAACCAACTATTGTTTGTAAATTTGTTTTCAAACGCAAATTGATAAAACCTCCATGTGTTATTACACACAAACACAATGATATAATAATCAGCAAAAAGGAGGTTCAGTTATACCATTTATTATCAAATTATTATATGATGAATTATGAGGTTATTACTGGTTTCTGCCACTACATTGGAAATTAAACCTTTATTGAAGCATCTGAGTTTCGATCAACGATTGAATGCCCAGATTAATCGTTACAAATTTAAGCATATTACCCTTGATGTATTGACAACAGGCATTGGAATGGTACCAACTGCTTATATGATGGGCAAAACATTAGGGTCGCATGAATATGATGCGGCTTTTAACCTGGGCATCGCCGGTAGTTTTGATCGCTCGCTGAAACCTGGAGAAGTAGTGCATATTACACACGACCAGTTTCCTGAATTGGGTGGCGACCAGGGAGAATATTTTTTGTCTTTGGTTGATCTGAAGTTGCTCGAAGAAGATTATTTTCCTTATCGCGACGGACAACTAATCAATGAATTGCCCTTAAAAAGTCGTACAATCAATGAATTAAAAACAGTGCGTGGAATAACCGTGAACCGGGTGCATACAACCAATAAAAGTATCCAAAAGATAAAAAAGCGCTGCAACCCGTCGACAGAAAGCATGGAAGGAGCTGCATTTTTTTATTCATGCTTTTCAGAAAGCCTTCCCTGTGCCCAGATACGGGCTATTTCCAATTATGTAGAACATCGAACCGAAGACCGGTGGTACATTCCCAAAGCCATCGAAAACCTGAATAAAGTAATCCTTTCTGTACTGCATGAATAAAAATAAAATGATCTGAATTTTTTTTGTTGATGCACAGAAACATAATAAATTCAAATAAAGATCATTACACAAACAGACATGGACATTAAACACTGGTGTGCTATATTTGAGTAAAACAAGTTTTGATACGAAATGATAAATAATTTTTTTTAGAATAAAATGATCAATCTTTAAATATGATGCTTAGGATAGCATAAAATCAAATAACTAAGTAGTCTTTGCAAGAAAACGCCAAATACTGCGTTATTCTCGTTTTTGAACCAATCCATGACAATAGTATTTACACATACGCGGATGATTAGATTTCGTAGCACGGATAAATACACAAAACCGGAGTTTTAGAGAGCTTCCCCTTAAGAGAAGGACGGGGCAGGCATCTGGCCGAATGATTCAAATTACATACAGATGAATCAGTCATTTATGAAAAGTAAAATCTTTAGATTCAAAAACTTCGAAAGCCTGGTCTTTGACGATTTCTTTTCAATGACACAAATAATAAGTGTTTTCTTGCTAAAACTAAGTAAAAAGAAATTAAATTCCAATTAAGGATTCTAAAATTTACATTAAAAAAAATTTTTATGATCATCGTAACAGGGGCAGCAGGTTTTATAGGCAGTTGCATGGTAAACAAACTCAACAACAAGGGTTTCAAAAATATTGTTGTAGTGGATGATTTTACAAGCAAAAGTAAAAATCAAAACATTCAGAATAAAGCTTTTCACCAGAAAGTAGACAGAGAAATATTTTTTGAGTGGTTGGTTGAAAATCACAAAAAGGTGAATTTTGTTTTTCATCTAGGTGCCCGGACAGACACAACAGAAATCAACAAAGAAATTTTCAATAAACTAAATTTGAATTATTCTAAGAAATTATGGCAACTTTGTGTCAGGTATGATCTTCCGCTGATCTATGCATCATCTGCAGCAACCTATGGAAATGGCGAATATGGCTATGATGATAATGAGGAGATTATACCAAAACTAAAACCTCTTAACCCTTATGGAGAAAGTAAAAATGAATTTGACAAATGGGCATTGGCACAAACAGAAAAACCCTACTACTGGGCAGGGTTGAAGTTTTTTAATGTATACGGACCCAATGAATATCATAAAGGACGAATGGCATCGGTGGTATTGCATGCTTATGAACAGATACTGAAAACCGGAAAAATAAAACTTTTTAAATCACATAAAACAGAGTACAAAGATGGGGAACAACTTAGAGATTTTATTTACGTGAAAGATGTAGTTAAAGTTTGTTTTTTTCTGATGTTGAGAAAAAAAGACGCAGGAATTTATAACCTGGGAACCGGTAAAGCACGTACTTTTTTTGATTTGGCTACCAATACTTTTCATGCTATGGACAAAAAACCTGTCATTGAATTTATTGACACCCCCGAAGACATTCGTGAAAAATATCAGTATTTTACAGAAGCAAACATGCAGAAGCTCAAAAGCATTGGATACAAAAAACCTTTTTTTTCGTTAGAAGAGGGAATTTATGATTACGTAAAATCATATCTTTCCTCAGGATTGTATTACTGATTATTCAAGTGGTTTTTCACATACAGCACTTGGGCAGTTACATTTTTTGTGCCAGGAATAAACTGATTTGCAGACCAATCAACTACAAAATAAAGAATAGACGAACCGAGCCATGACAATAATATTGACACAAACACGGATGATTGGATTTCTTAGCATGGACAAAAATACAAAACCGGAGTTTTGGCGAGCTACACCCGTAAGAAAAGGACGGGGCAGGCATCTGACCTATTTAATCAAATTATGAACAGATGAACCAACCATGATTAAGCTTAAAACACACATGAGGATGATTATTAGTTTATTGGCAAAGCGCGTGGCGCTGACATTATCGTAGAAATCTAATGTTACCAGTGAATCCGAAGGCGCTTAGCCCTGACATTACCGGACTCTTATTAAAGTTATAATTTACTCATAATCTTTAAGTTGTAAATTAAAAACAGAAAAAACTTTAAACCCAGAGCAACAATAATGACCGGGTACATCTGACAAAACTCATATTAAAAAAGATTGCCTGGTAAATCTTACTTTTTCACAAAGCAAAAAAGCAACTATTTTTTCAAGGTTTGCTTTCAGAATTGCCTAATATTTAATTTGCAGGAAGATAAGAAAAACGATGGCAAGTATCAAAAAAAGAATCAATCCGATAATGATTCTTTGACTGCGCCTAAGCAGTCGATTCTCATTCTGAATATGTTTTTCAAATATAATGCGTCGCAAAATATTCTTGGTACGCTCCATGGCGGCTTCTGACTTCACCACATAATCATAAGCCCCTTCCTTGATGGTTTGTGTAGCAATCTCCAGATTATCAATAACCGTAAGAAAAACCACCTCAGTGAAGGGATAATTTTTTTTGATAAGCCTAAGCACATCCATACCATCCTTTTTATTATCACCCAAGCGATAATCCAGCAATACAATATCGGGTTTCAGATGCATGTTTTGCAGGCAATCCTCACCGCTGTAAAAAACTTTGATATTCAGATAATTCTTTTTCTCCAGGGTATGCCTGATTACTTTGGCATAAGAAAAGTCATCCTCTACAATAAAAATCAAAGTATAATCAGGTTTAGCCATAGTTATTAAAAAAGCGGTTTTCGAATTTCTTCATCCTGTTAACGGATAATTATGCTTTTAATCAAACGATTTTAATTTGTTTATTCTATGTATTCAATAAAACTCCTAATAAGTTTCCATCCAATAAAATGAAGTTCAGATAAAAACCTAAAACCTAAGAAAACTTTCATTTTACCAGATTAGAATGTATTTTTATAAAAAAATTGTAATGCGTATTATTACAAAAACGCAATAACAAATTTTTATACGCATTTTTTTTTCATAAGTTTTCTTTTGTTATCGTTTTATGTGAGTTATATCCTTCAATTAAACATTTATTAGCAATTTCAAAAACAAAAGTTCATTAAAATTCATTGAAGTACCACAGAAAATTTAAGGTTATCTTATTTACCAACATAACATAAAAAAATCGATTATGAATATAATTATCAGTAAGTTGCTGGACAAAGTATTATCTGGAGCAAAAATATCAACAGACAGTCGCAACATTCAGCAGAATGAAATATTTTTTGCATTAAAAGGAGAAAATTTTGATGGTAATCGCTTTGCTGCAGAATGTCTTGAGAAAGGAGCACTTGCAGCAGTAGTAGATGATGAAACCCTGGAAGATGATGAAAAAACTATACAAGTGCCTGATGTTTTGGAAACTCTTCAGCAACTGGCCATTGAATACCGAAAGAGGCTCACCATTCCGGTAATTGGCATTACCGGTTCTAATGGAAAAACCACTACCAAGGAGTTGATGGCACTGATACTATCGGAAAAATACCATACTTTTTATACACAGGGTAATTTGAATAATCACATCGGTGTACCTTTGAGCATACTGAGCATCAGACCAGAACACGAGATTGCCATTATAGAAATGGGAGCAAATCATCTAGGAGAAATAAAAATGCTTTCCGAAATAGCACAACCAACCCATGGGCTCATAACCAATATAGGCAAAGCGCATATAGAGGGTTTTGGATCTGTTGAAAACATTCTTATCGGGAAAACAGAATTATACCGGTACCTTCAAAATACCGGGGGATTAATTTTTATCAATCCATCGCACATCAAACTAAAAAATAAGCTCAGCAAATATCCTAATTTTTTTACTTACGGAACCAGCTCCGATGTAAAATGCAGAGGAGAGTTACTGAAGTCCAAACCTTTTTTGCAGTTAAGCATTGCCAACCAACACGCTACAAAAAAAGAGCAGCAAACGGTTATAAACACACACCTTGTAGGCAGTTATAACCTTGAGAATGTTTTGGCAGCCGCAGCAGCAGGTCTAAAAATGGGATTATCTCTGGAGCAGATCAAAGAGGGTGTGGAGAAATACAACCCCCAAAACAATCGTTCGCAGTTGAAAAAAACTAAAAAAAATCAGATTTTTATGGATGCATACAATGCCAACCCAACAAGCATGTCATTAGCTCTAAACAGTTTTTCAGATATGGATGCTCCCGCTAAATGTTTAATATTGGGCGATATGCTCGAAATGGGATCAGAAGCAGAAAAAGAACATCAACGAATCATTGATTTAACACTGCAAAAAAAATATGATCAGGTTATTCTGGTTGGAACAGAATTTGGCAAAGTAAAACCGAAGTCCAAAAATTATGTAGCTTTCTCTGATGTGGAAAAAGCAGCAGAATGGTTGAAAAACAATCCTGTTGAAAACAAGACCATCTTTATGAAAGGTTCCAGAGGTATAAAGCTGGAAAAACTCGAGCAATATCTTTAACAATTTTGTTTCACCAACAAATTAAATAGCATTAATTTAAAAGATTGTGACCGGAAAAAACATTAATTTTGCCCTTTGTTAAATTATAAAAGAGTTTTTTACAAAAGCAGAAAAACTGCTTATTTCCATCATTTAATTTTCAAAAGGTTTAGAAACATTAAGGTTAACCAAATTTTGAAACGAAACCCAATAATATGAGAAAGAGCATTTCGATCCTGATAAGTGTTGTCATTACGTTTAGCATATTCACAATGTTCAGTTTTTCAGTGAAAGCGCAAACCGATACAACTGAAGTGATAAAATTAATGCAAGAGGGGATAGAAAAAGTAAGCAGTAACGAATTTAAAAGAGCCATTTTTCTATTTGATCAGGGCAGGGAAAAACTTCATAAAATTGCCATATCTATTGATGAAAGGAATCAAAACATTATAGAATCCAATCAGATTACACGAGAGGCGGAACAACTTATCAAAGAAGAAAATCTTGAAGGTGCTCTCGAATTGCTCAACCAGGCCATAGAACTGAATGATCAGAATGTTGAAGCATACAAATTCAGGGGATCAATCAGATTAATAATAGAACAACAAAAACCTCGCAAAAGAGACCGTGACTATATAAAACTGATCAATGACTATACTAATGCCATCAGCATCGTAAACAAAAACATCGATAATACAGACAGAAGAAGTCAGGAAAGGCAGGAATTCGAAAAAGAGAAAGCAAAGATTCTTATAAACAGGGCGTATGTGAAAATGCAGTCGAATCGCACTCCGGGTTTTTACTCTGCCATAGACGACTATAACGAATCCACCATGCTCGATAGCGAAAACTGGGATGCGTATCTGGGGCGGGCAGTTGCTTACAACAAACTTCGCGAATACAGGAGAGAAGTTAATGACTATCTGAAAGCAATAGAATTGATGCAAAAATACGATTACTTCCTTACAGACGAGGAATGGTCGAATTTATATCTGAATGTTGCCAATGCCTATGCAAACCTCAGAGACAAAAGAAATGCCTTTGAATACGCTGAAAAATCTTATAACCTGGGTAACCTGGATGCAGAAAAACTAATGGAAAAAAACCGTCCCTGAAAAACCATCAGATCTTACAAAAGCCCTTTTAAATTAGTATTACCAAACGATAACCAACAAACAAAAAAGACTATGGAACTGGATAAACAAATCCTCGACAAGGCAAAACATTGGTTGGGAAGAAGCTTTGATGAACAAACCCGCCAACAGGTAGAACATTTGATTGAAAATGATCCTAAAGAGTTAAATGAATCTTTTTACCGCAATCTGGAGTTTGGAACAGGTGGACTGAGAGGCATTATGGGTGTTGGAACCAATAGAATGAACAAGTATACTGTAGGAATGGCAACCCAGGGATTGGCCAATTATGTAAAAAAAAGTTTTCACGACAAACCCCTAAAAGCAGCCATTGCCTATGACTGTAGAAACAACAGTGCATATTTTGCACAAATAACTGCCGAAATACTATCGGCCAACGGGTTTGAAGTGTACTTGTCAGATACACTCAAACCAACTCCATACCTGTCTTTTGCTATCAGACATCATCAGTGCCATACCGGCATCGTTATCACCGCTTCTCACAACCCTAAAGAATACAATGGATATAAAGTTTACTGGAACGATGGAGGACAGTTGGTAGCACCCCACGATAAAAATGTGATCAATGAGGTGCAAAAGATCAGCGATGTAGCAGAAATCAATTTTCAAAAGAATGAGAGTCTGATCAAAATAATGGGAAAAGAAACCGACCAGGCTTACCTGCAACAAGTTGTTAAGCAATCTATTTCTCCGGATATCATTGAAAAGCAAAAAAACCTGAAGATCGTTTTTACACCCATACATGGAACGGGAGTAAAATTTGTACCCGACGCACTGCGTGCATATGGATTTGAAACCATTTACAATGTTCCGGAGCAGGATGTGGTTGATGGTAATTTTCCCACAGTGCACTCCCCTAACCCGGAGGAACCCGCTGCCCTGAAGATGGCACTTGAAAAAGCACAGCAAACAGATGCAGACCTTGTGATGGCAACCGACCCGGACAGCGACAGGGTAGGCATTGCCGTAAAAAATCAACAAAATAAATTTGTACTACTAAATGGTAACCAAACCGCCTCCCTGATCATTTATTACCTGCTTAGTCAATGGAAAGAAAAAGGCCTGTTGCAAGGGAAAGAATATATTGTAAAAACAATTGTTACCTCAGAATTACTAAAAGATATTGCTCAAAAATTTAATACCGATTGTTATGATGTGCTCACCGGATTTAAGTTTATCGGCGAAAAGATCAGATTACTGGAGGGTAAAAAACAATTTATCGGTGGCGGTGAAGAGAGTTATGGGTACCTGATCGGCGACTACGCCCGCGATAAAGATGCAGTTGTATCGAGTTGTATCATTGCAGAAACAATGGCATGGGCAAAAGAAAATGGTAAAACCCTTTATCAAATGCTACAGGATTTGTATGTGGAATTTGGTTTTTACAAAGAAAAGCTAATTTCGGTTACCAAAAAAGGGAAAGAAGGAATGGAGGAAATCCAGAAAATGATGGATGATTTCAGAGAACAACCGCCAGTTTCTTTGGGAGGCAATAAAATTTCTATCATTAAGGATTATCTTACCAGCAAAGAAAAGCATGTGAACACCGGCAAAGAAACCAGCATTGATCTACCTCAATCCAATGTTCTTCAGTTTTTCACAGAAGATGGTAGTAAAATTACAGTACGCCCGAGTGGTACAGAACCCAAAATCAAGTTTTATTTTGGCATTAAAGGTGAGATAAAAAACCGGGATGAATTTGAAGAGGTGAATTCCAAACTCGAAAATCATATTCAGAAGATCGTTACGGACCTGGGATTATAATTTTATCCACAAATAACTGGCAAGTTGTGTTCGGATGGAAGTGTTTGCTATTTTCACTGGTGTTTGTGTTTAACCTGCAAACATGTCATCTGTTTATAATTTGATTTAACAGGTCAGATGCCTGCCCCGTCCTTCTCTTAGGGGGGGAGCTCGCCCAAATACGGATTTTTAGTTTTTGTTGTGTTGCTAAATCTATTCATCCGCATGTGTGCCTATCGTATTGTCGTGGCCCGGTCTATAAAATAATTTAATTAAAGCAGTATGATAAAATCTACATTTTTCTGATTATCAATGCATTGTCTTTTTGTGTATAATAATACATGGAGGTTTCATCCTGATTTTTAGACGATAAAAAAAGCAGAGTTGTTTTGTTAAAACAATTGTGCTTTTTTATTTTTTGACCCTGTTAAGTTTTAGTCCTTTGAGTAGCCAGGAAGGCAAAGATTTGAACGGGTCTCTGTTTTTAAGGTTGATATACCATCCGATCTTTTTCATCACTGGAACTTTGTGTGTTTCTACGAATTCCACGGGTGTACCGTCAGGATCAGAAATATAGGCAAAATGTCCTGCTGCCTCACCCATATCAAAACTGTTGCTGCTGTCAACAGTAAAAGGAAAACCTGCTTTTTCACATTCCTCTTTCAACAAGTCCATTCCATTGATATCAAAGCAAATATGAATAAACCCCATATCACCCCATATGCGATCTTTATAAATGGGTTTGGGTTGTCTGTTGAGGGATTGAACCAATTCAATTTCTGTTGGCCCTAAAATCTTGCTAAAAGCGCCTTTTCTGTCTTGTGAGTGTTGAAGTAATACTCGCCTTACTTGCTGCTGTCCTCCGGGTAGTGATTTAAAATCCTTAAATACACCCGATTGGTCATACGCTATTTTATCATACCCCAGAATACCATGATAAAGTTTCATAGAATTTTCCATGTTGGAAACACCAATGATCGCACCGAAAGTCCCACCACTGGGAACTTTTGATTTTTCATAAACGGAAGCATCCTCCACCATTTGAAAAATATTACCAAATGGATCTTTGAACATAAAATGGGAAGTATTGACAGGATTTTTTTCAATATCCGAAAGTATATTTACTTTTTTAGATTGCAGATATTGAAAAGACAGTGCTATATCGTGGGTTTTTAATTTGCAAATATAAATGCCTGTATCTCCCAATTGCAGATCGAAAACAGGGTCAAGCGCCTGATGTCCGGTATGTTGCCAAACCTCAAATCCACCACCCCCATGCATATTTAAAGCCAGTATAGCATGCCGTTCGCGAGGTTTATTATCAGTATAATGAAGCATCAGTTCTGCTGTGGCTTTCTCTTCAAATATCCTGATGTCCATACCTAAAATATTTCTGTACCATTCAAAAGCCTCATGTACATTTCTAACACCAATACCGATCTGTTGTATGCCTGTGATATTTTTCTTCATCTATATCTAATTATTTACTATATTTAAAATCAAAAAACAGAGTGAAAATAAATTTCAAGTATAAAAAAATTCCGTTAAAGTACAATGGATAAATATGATGATCTCGTAATTTGACTTTTTAATGTTTTTATGAACTTACCTGACACTATCTGATTCTCGCTTTTTGATCCGTATTTTTTGCCTAGATTTAACCTTGTTCAATTTCCTCTCGTTCTAATAAAGAAACCCAATTCTTTGTCTTTGGTTTTTTCTTATCAAAGACACCAAAATGGTGGTTTTTTGCAAACAAAATTATTAAATATGCACATATCTTAAGATAAACCTCATGTAGTACTAATTTTTCTTGCTATTTTGTAAAACAACCGTGGTAAAAATCTCCTGATGTGCACCATCCATATCTCTTTACCTCCAATAAGTACCTGCATTTTTTGTTTTTCAATAGCCTCAATATATTTTTCAGCACACTTTTCAGCACTTATACCATTGGCCTGCCCCGGGTCTAATTTTCCATGTTTTTGCCCTGAAGCATCAAGCGCATTAAGTGAAATATCAGTTCTGACCCTTCCGGGCATGGCAATGGTTACAAAAATATTATCATGGAGGTGTTCAAGGTGCAAGGTTTCAAAAAAACCATGCAGAGCATGCTTTGAAGCACTGTATGCAGAACGGAGAGGAAAACCAAATTTACCGGTAATACTACTGGTTACTGCCAGATGCCCATATCCTTGTTCCAGAAAAAGTGGGAGGATGCGCTGAACGATTTGTACATTGCTGAAATAATTGATCTGAAAAATCTTTCTATGAGTTTCAAAATCAGATTCGCTAATCAAAGCACGCTGACTAATACCTGCATTTAAAATAACCACATCAAGCCGGTTGTATATAGTTGTTACTTTTTCTGTTAAAGGTTCAATAGAATCTGCACGGGTGAGATCAGCAGTTACAACATGCACTGCAGAAGATGAAACCTTACACTCCTGCTTCACTTTTTCGAGTTTCTCCGCTGATGAAGAAGTAAGGATCAGATGAGACCCTCTTTCAGATAGTTGAAGAGCTATTTCCCTTCCTATGCCACTGCTTGCTCCTGTTATCCAAACAACCCTGTTCTTAAAAAAAT
>CAYPFV010000038.1:0-20860 GCA_964410015.1 uncultured Bacteroidales bacterium | reverse complement strand
GATTTTAGAAAAAAAATATAAAAATGTCTGACTTTATGGACAGACTCTAATTAGTGCCAGCAAGAAAACACTTATTTTTGTGTTTTTGATAAGAAATCGTCAAAGACAAGGCTTTCGAAGTTTTTGAATCTAAAGAGTTTACTTTTCGTAAATGACTGATTCATCTGTTAATAATTGGTTTTTTATTGGTCAGATGGAGCTCGCCAATAATGTCCGGCATGTGCAAATAATTTTCGGTTGAAATTATCGTACGCCCTGATGTCAATAATATTGTAGTGGCTCGGTTCAAAAACGAGAATAACACAGTATTTGGCGTTTATTTGCAAAGACTAATTAGTGAAAATATCACATTCTTATTCTATTAATAATCAACGATATGGATTAGTGTTACTTTGCGTAATTTGTGGAGAATAAACTTATCAGAATAAGCTTATACAATAAAGTATTTTAAAAGTATTTTATCCATAGAGTTTCCTCTTATACTGCCAGGAATCATATACAGGGAAGAAGATATTTCCGTTAAAAATTCTGTATGAGACAAAATTTATGTTTTTACAGATACACTGATTTTATAAGTGTAAAAAAAAAGGTGTTTGCTTCAAAAACAACACCTTTTTTTATTTTATAAGTAAATGAATTCAGTGGTATTAAAAACAATAATGATTTTAAGCCAGATTTTATCTCACATCAGGTTCGCCTGTAACAGTAGAATAATTAATATTCAAGGCATTAACCTTTCTGAGTTCCTGTTTCACATCGGTTACAATACCCATCTTTGTATCCTTATCTACTTTTATTGAAGTAATCATAAGCGGTCTTTCTGCTTCGGCTCTTGCCAACCTTTCAGATTCAACAAAAGCAGCTATTTCATTAACACTGGCAAAAGCATCATTGAGTTGAATACGGGGTTCTGTACCAAATATTTGAGACTCTACCGGAGGACCAATATAGATATAGCTCACCAAAGATTTTCTTTCCAGTTTTTGAACTTCAGTTGCTTTTGGCAACGTATTCTCAACGAAAAGGGTTGTTTCGCGCATGGTGGTAGTAACCATGAAGAAGAAAAGTAGCATGAAAATAATATCCGGTAAAGAGGACGTATTTATTTTCTGTGATCTTTCTCCTGATTGTTTTTTAAATCTTCCTTTGATCATGATTAACCTCCTATATCTTTAGGTTCAGCTTCAGAGATTGCCATAGGTACGGCTTCTCTGATGGCGTTAATTAGGTCCTGATCTGTAAGTTCATCAAACCGGACCCCTAATTCTTCCTGGGATACTTCATTTCTGATTTCATTGATAGCAGCAGCGAGTTCATTTTGTACCGCAATATACATTTCGTAAGAAGTCCCCCTATCGTTTTGCAAAGAGATGACACCTCTGGAAACCTCAACTTCTCCGAGGTTTTCAATATCTTTCATTTCTCTGACAGGCATGTTAGGATCATTATTGGGGTTCAAAAGAAACTCTTTGGTTCGTTCGCGTAATGTTTGTATGTTCCCAATTTCACCTTCCACAAGTAGTCTGTCGTTTTGGTCTACCAAAACAACAAACACATTACGCTCTCTAACCGGAGGTGGTTCGGGTTGGTTGGGATCAATGGGCGGAGGCAACAGTCTTCTCAGTCCTGTATCAACATCCATGGTAGTAGTTACCAGAAAGAAGATCAGAAGCAGGAAGGCAATATCTGCCATCGAACCGGCATTGATTTCGGGTGTTTGTCTTGCCATAAAGCTTTCTCCTGACTATTTTATTTATTTAATAAAAACTTTTTATTTGAAAATTTTTGCTACTTCGGTGTAAAGTGCTGCAAGAAAGGCCAACCCTACCAAAATGAGGGTAGCATTGATTCCGCCACCTATCCATTGGGAGGCATTAGGTCCTACAGCAAAACCTTCATATATTTCGTTGGTAGCCATGCTGTATCCCACAAATAGCACCAGTGCGAGCCCCCCGATGCCAATGAGGGCATTTTTTGCCTTTTTCAAATCTGTAATCAAATAAACAAGAGGAAAAATTAATGCTGTTAATGCGGCCAGCCCAAACAGACCGTAGGTCACATACATGGCTGTATCTATTAACTGTTCGTTCATAAAACAATGTAGTTTAAGAGATTATTTGTTGTATTTGATTAAAATATCCATAAAAGAAATGGTTGCTTCTTCCATGCTGTTAACGATACCGTCTATTTTAGCAACGATATAATTGAAGAATACCTGTAAAATAACGGCAACGATCAAACCAAATACGGTTGTTAAAAGTGCTACTTTAATACCATCAGCAACAATAGTTGGTGAGATGTCTCCTGCGGAAGCAATGGCATCGAAAGCGCCAATCATACCGATAACTGTACCCATAAAACCAAGCATGGGGGCAATAGCAATAAACAGCGATATCCAGGTAAGATTCATTTCCAGTCGTCCCATGAGAACACTACCATAGGAAACCACTGATTTTTCGACTACTTCCATACCTTCATCGAATCGATCTAACGCCTGGTAAAAGATGCTGGCAACGGGTCCACGTGTTTTTCTGCACAATTCTTTTGCCTGATCAACACCACCTTCGTTAAGGGCTCCTTCTACTTTTTTCAGAAGTTTATTGGTATTTGTAGATGATAAATTCAGATAAATGATTCTTTCGATACATAAACCCAAACCAATAATCAAAGTAACAAGAATGATACTCATAAAACCGGCACCACCCTCAATAAACTGCTCTTTCAAAATGTAGTGGAATGTTTGATCCTCGGCATCCTCCTCATCGTCGGTAGCAGCAGCTGCCTCGGCGGGTGTCATAGGATCTTCTTCCTCAACCATTACTGTGTCTTCTTCTGTTTCTGTGTTCTCTATTTCTTCAGGCGCCTGCTCATCCTGCGCTTGCAGTGTAGCATTCAGCCCGAAAGTTAGCAAACCTGCTATGGTCAAATAAACAAATAATTTTTTCATAATGAATTCAGTTGATTTTGATTTGACTGTAATTGAATTAAATATTAATGATTAAATAGATGATTCGCAAAATTATACCAAATGTTGGTGAACCAAATGGCGGAGAGAGAGGGATTCGAACCCTCGATACCCTTGTGGGGTATACACACTTTCCAGGCGTGCGCCTTCGACCACTCGGCCATCTCTCCCTTTTCAAGGAATTTCAGAATTTTATGTGCGTTGTCCATTTTTCAGAGTGCTAAAATACAAAAAAAATGAAACATACATACCAATCTACAAAATTTTAAAATTTTGTATTCTCACAAAATAGTATATAAATAGTACTTATAAATTCATCTGTTTATAATTTAAACAGGTCAGATGGAGCTCGCATAAACTCCTGTTTTGTAATTTTCTCCGTGTTACGTAATTATGATCATCCGTGTGTGTCAAAAACTTTGTCATGTCTAAGTTCAACAGATTTTACTCAGATTTATTTTACCTTTGAAAATACTCCTGAGTTTTATCTTTTGTATTTTCGTTTTTTATATATTCGTTTTCACTAATCATTTTATACATATAAATCCCTAATGAATATAAATTCTCCGGAAAAAAAAATCTTTTATTTCCCTTCACTTAACTCCACCAATAAAAAAGCAAAAGAACTCCTGCAGTCTGAAACACTGCCTGAAGGTTCTGTTATCTTTACCTCCGACCAACAGCAAGGAAAAGGATATGGCAACAATATCTGGGAAAGCGAACCAGAAAAGAACCTTACTGCTTCTTTTATTCTTAAACCTACATTTATTAAACCCTATAAACAATTTTTACTGACACAGTTGATTTCTCTGGCAACAATGAATGTTGTAAAACACTTTTATAAAGGAGAAAAAAGAATTTCAATCAAATGGCCCAATGATATTTATGCAGGTGATTATAAAATTGCAGGAATCCTGACAGAAAACATAATTATGGGTGATAAAATCCAAACGACCATTGCAGGTATCGGAATCAACATCAATCAGGTAAAATTTAGTGATAAACTGCCTAACCCGACTTCCCTTTTCTTGCTTACAAAACAGAAAACAAAACCCGAAGTTGCTCTGGATTTGTTATATCAGCAAATTTTCCACTATTATACCTTATTGCAAAATTCAAATAATTCCACACTGGAATTGAATTACCTGGAAAATCTTTACCGATACAACCTAAAATCCAGATATAAAACAAATGAATTGGGAACTTTTGATGGAATCATTACAGGGATTGATGTTTTGGGGCGTTTGAAGATCAAAACCAACGATAACAAAACAAGTCTGTTTTCATTTAAGGAAATAGAGTTCATAATCTGAGGTTTTTAACCATTATGTGATGTATTTAAATTTCCTTATCAGGGTTACATTACAACCTGTTCAGGCAAAATGTTCCTGCAATTTCTGCGATAGCATGTTTACGAAATTCTGCAATGGTCGCGATGCTACACTTTTTACAAAAGGATTTAATTCAGCCCGAAAAGCTATTTCCACGTCAGATTGATCATTTGCCATGGGAAAAATGAAGCAATCCAGTGTATAATCTATCGGATTTTTGCCTTCTGCAACAATGAAAACACTTTTGTTTTCCTTTTTGGAAGCAATACGCATAGAAAGGTCTGCCAATCCTTCTATAGTAAAAGAACAATGGTCTTCATCAGATTTCCAATTCTTTATTTGCGGGGGCATCAGATGCTCAAAATTATTAAAATTACCTAAAAACTGATATACCGTTTCCGGTGGTGCATTCACAGTTGTTCTTTCACTCAAAAATTCTGTCATAGTTTTATTGATTTCTTTTTTTTTACTAAAAATCAAATCTTTAGCATTCATTACTTTACGTTTACTTGTCTGTACGATAAGTACAATTTTTTTTATATTATTTGCGGTAAAACCAATGCCCAAAACGGGCTTGAGAAAAAAGATCAGGGAGCTTTCCATGAATGCGGATTTTGTTTCCAATTCTCCAGTATCTCTGTTTTACTATGATGTATTAAACCCTCGCGGATGGCTTGTTGAATCAGTGTGTCAAAATCAGAAAGTGTAAAAAGAGAAATTTTGGATTCTTGCATATTTTGGGCAGCTTGAGGTAATCCGTAAGTAAAAATTGCTAACATCCCCAAAACCTCAGCCTGTGCATTGATCAAAGCATCTACCGCCGATAAACTACTTTGACCGGTGCTGATAAGGTCTTCGATAACCACTACTTTCTTTCCTGGTTCAAGATATCCTTCTATTTGGTTACCCAATCCATGCGATTTTCTGGCACTTCTTACATAAACAAAAGGAAGATTTAACTTTGAAGCAACCAATACCCCGTGGGCGATAGCACCTGTTGCTACTCCGGCAATCATGCCGGCATTACTAAATTTTTCTTTTACCTGATCATTCAGAGATTCAATCACAAATTTGCGCACCTCGGGAAAAGATAAGATTTTCCGGTTATCGCAATAAATCGGTGACTGAATCCCGGATGCCCAGGTAAAAGGTTCCTCAACGTTGATTTTTACTGCTCCAATCTTCAAAAGATACGAAGCAAGTTTTTCTGATGTTGTAAGTGTATTTTTCAAATCTTATATTCTTTTTATGCATAAACTGGCTTTTCTCTTCTCATTTTTTGACTTTATTCAATGGAAAATAAAAATAAAAGTAAGATCAAATCCCTGAGATCAAATGATGGTATTCAAAAAATCGTATTGTGTTGATGGCAAAAAAATAAAACGTATTTTTTATCTATATAGTATTTATCATGAGCATCAGAAGCCTAATGCCTGCAGCATAAGATAATTTGCGTATTCAAAAACACACAAAAATCAATTATATATGTATTGTCTGTGTTCTTTTTTTCGAAATGTGTGTAATTAGTCTTTGCAAGAAAACGCCAAATATTGCGTTATTCTCGTTTTTGAACCGAGCCACTACAATATTATTGACATCAGGGCGTACGATAATTTCAACCGAAAATTAATTACACATGCCGGACATTATTGGCGAGCTCCATCTGACCAATAAAAAACAAATTATTAACAGATGAATCAGTCATTTACGAAAAGTAAACTCCTTAGATTCAAAAACTTCGAAAACCTTGTCTTTGACGATTTCTTATCAAAGAAAAAAAAAATAAGTGTTTTCTTGCAAGCACTAATTAAATCTTCCATATTTTCAATGGGTAAAACGAACTAAAAAAGTACTTTAAATTTACGGCAAACCTAAGCAAATTTTCTGATTTTACAGCAAAATAACTTCTTGCAATGATTATTGTTATCAATCACATGCTTATCATAAGCAAAATTAGAATACTTACAATCAAGTACTTTAGGAATATTTGCTTTTAAAAGATTGTGGTATTTAATAAATCTGATCGCTTTGTTTCAACAAAAGAGCCTAATTTTGACCATTCCTATAAACGAAGAAAAATTCATGCATACAGAACAACTTCATAACTGATAAGTATTTCAAAACCCAATTTTAAAGACTTTTTTTCATGAGCAAAAAAATATTTATTGAAAACACGATCTTTCTGCTTTCAAAAAATAAAAAAAATAGTGCTGATAAATATTTCAGGTTTGAAGACCTTCAAAAAATGAATATGCATGCATGGTTGCAAAAATCAAAAACTTTTCATCTACATCAAACCATCAATATATGGGGAGAGAAGGGGAAAAATATTCTCGAATTTTTTAAATCTAATCTAATTTACATAGAGGCAGCAGGCGGTTTGGTAAAGAATGAGCTTGGAGAGATTTTATTTATTTACAGAAAAAATAAATGGGATTTGCCAAAAGGAAAACCTGAGGGAAAAGAAAACATCAAAGAGACTGCGATACGAGAGGTGATGGAAGAATGCGGGATTGGCGGACTCACCATAGAAAAAAAAATCCCTTCCACCTATCATATTTACAAATGTAACAGCAGATATTTTGCACTTAAAAAATCAATTTGGTTTTTGATGCATGCTGCTGACTGGAAAGATGTAAAATTGCAATACGAAGAAGAAATTACGGATTATAAATGGATTGCCCCCCCTGTACCCGCTTCCTTGCTAAAGAATGCCTTCCCTTCTGTTAAAGACCTTATTACGAAGTTACATGTTAACAATAAAGGAATATAAAATCTGCTTGATTACTGATTATTTCTTCTTTTTTTTTGAAATAGCAGATATTCAAAAGTAGTAATCAGTTCCCCTGAGGGATAGGGAGCAGGATATCTTAAAATATTACCCTCGGGAGAAATCAGCACATAAAAAGGTACTGCGCGAATGCGGTAATCATCTAATATATCAAAGCGATGATTGAAATACAAATGCAACCAGTCAAAAGGTTGTGCCTGCATATAATCATGAAAGTCTTTTTCATTTCTGTCGGTCATAATAGTTAAGAAAGCAAACTGATCCTCAAACTTCTCTGCCAGTTCCTGTAAAGCATAAGATTCGATGAGACACGTCTGACAATTTGAATTTGCAAAAGATAGTAACAGAAATTTACCGCTAAAATCCTCCGGTACGTTTACCTGTTCGTTTTGGGAATTGCTCAATGCAAACGATGGTGCCGGGAAACCCTCTGACAAATAAGTTTTTTGATACAAAATATTACCGGCAATATCGCGATGACGAAAAAACTTACTTTTTTCATTTATATGATTTAATATGCTTATAACATTTTGTTTATCGAATTCGCTTTTCCCGTAGATTTGGTTTAATCCATTCAGCAAAACCAATTCACGCAGCAATTCATTTCGCAAAATTGTATCTTTTCCAAGAGAATCCATCAGGGCATCATAACTATTCAGTTGGTTTATGGTATAGGTAAGATCTCCATATTGCAGAGAACGACTTCCTGCAAAAATATAGGATTCAAATACGGCATTGAAAAAATTCATATACTGCGTATTGTTATAAAGAATATCTTGATTAAGAATATAAGTTTCTATTTGTTGAAGAGGTTTTATGGAATTAGAAACACGATAATAATAAGCAAATTTATAGGTATAATAATCCTTGAAGAAAGGATCTGAAACCTCTCCGAAAACTGAATCCATCTTGACTCTGAACTTATCGAGCATTGTAAAGTTTCGGGATTTTTGCATCCTGACAAAATTTTCAGAAAGAAAATCCTGAAAAAGATCATCAAATTTGGAAATATGGGCATTCAGACTTTCTTTAGGTTCCACAATTTCGAATGAAAAATACCAGGGATCAATGTAAGGGTTTCCCATATCTTTCAGTTGATCAAAATCAACAGGATCAAATTGAAGAAAATATTCTTCACCTGGTTTTACAAACATATGCATTCGGGCATGATCAATACGGAAAAAAATGTTTTCAGTAGCATCCAGATGTAGGGTAAAAGAAAAATTACCAAGTGGATCTATAACCTGTCTGTCAATCTCTTTTTCAAGATAGGTGATCTGATCGGCATAATAAAATACCCTTAACGTTCTTCCCTCCGCTCCCGGGAAATTTCCTCTCAAAGATATTTCTTTTTGTGAATAGGATGTAACAGAAGAAAAAATGATCAATAAAAACCAAATAATTTTCATATCAATAACCGGCATTTGTTTGAATTGCATTGATAGAACTGTAACGAAAATAGAATAAAAAATATTTTTGACATCAGACAGATGTACCCTGATCATGACAATAATATTGACAAACAAGCTGATGATAACAATCTCGCTACAAGCCAAAAATCATGAAACCTATATTGTTGCCTAGCTCTTTTGTTAAAAAAATCAGAACTGAATAAATCAAATAATTATTTGGTATATACATCACTTATGACCATTGTACGATAAAGGTATCAAAAAATTCAATTCTAACCAGTTGATCCCACAAAAATCATTTTTTAAGGTATTATCACAATGAAGATAATAATTCAAAACCAATTGATCCATATTTTATTCAATTTGAAAGGTTTTTATTTGCCATCAATCTATTTGTGGTTTCATTTTTCCTCCAAAATTTATACCCTTTGAAAACGGTTATGCTCTTTCAATTTATGATTCTTACAGACTTTTTATCCTTGTATTTCAATGAAACCTCCATGATTAAGGATTAAACACACACGAGCATGATTATTGGTAAAAGAGCAAAGCGCGTAGCGCTGACATTATGGTAGAAATCTAATGCTACCAGTGAAGCCAAAGGCGCGTAGCGCTGACATTACCGGGTTCTCATTAAAGTCATAATAGATTAATAATCAATAAAATAAAAAATATAACCAGATGAAACTCCCGACAGAATAATGGTATTTCGTTGGCAGAGAGGTACTCAAAATACAAATGTATGAAACTTTAATTTTTAATGGATGGGAAGGGTGATAGTTATTTCATGGGAAGACAAATTGGATATCAGAATGTAACCTTTCCTGCACGGTGCCAGATCACCTATGAAACACCTGATTGGTTTGAAAATGTTGTTTACAGATTTCGAACGGAAGTAACTATCAACGAACCCGGAGATTGGCTGATTACTCTGCACAAAATTAATGTACAAAAAGAAAAAACGCTCCATATGTGTAAAACAAATGGGGCGTTTTGCAAATACCATTGGGTTATGGGTTATAAAAATCTTATGCAGGAGCTAAGGAATAAGGAAAACAACAGCCATGCTGCACTATTGAAGAGATGATATCCATTTGGGTAAGGTTTCTTCTTCAAATTCTTTCTGCATCTCTCTGAGTTTATCCATATCCAAACCGATATACTCCTGTGCTTTTTCTTTAGTAGAAATATCGGGCATTTCAATAGGGAATTCAAGATCATATCTGGCATAGACCGGAGCTAACAAAATACGAGCTTCCTGGCTTTTTTGGATAGATGTACCCAAAACTCTGAGTGCAACATTGGGAGAGTGAATTCCATAACCATTAGAGGCAGCAACCCAGTCCCAACGCCACTGTGCGTGTCTGATAAGTGTTAGTACCTCCTCCATTTCTTCTTCTGTGGCACCTGCATCCCAGGCTCTTTTTGCTTCAATATGCAGCTGGGCCAGGTTCTTTTCCACAATTCGTCTCAATTCAGAAATTTGATCCTGACGATCGTAAACATTGGCAATAAGATCAGCTTCGCTTTCGCGATGACACACCTGGCATGTATTTTCTACATTTCTCAATGGACTGCTTATGTGATGATCGGTGAATTTAATTCCGCCTTCGCGTTTGTAGGGCATGTGGCAATCGGCGCAACTTACACCCCTTTCGGCATGAATACCGGTTTTGTATAATTCATAATCAGGATGTTGTGCTTTTAGCATTGGTGCTTTGCTAAGGGCATGAACCCAATCCACATGACCTATATTGTCATAGTATTCTTCCATCTCATCAGCAGAAAAACCATCATCCCAGGGAAACTTCAGGTAATTGTTTTCTCCGAAATAATACTCAACATGGCACTGGGCGCATACCAGGGAGCGCATTTCCTGCATATCTGCATCTTCTATGTTCATTCCTCTTCTTTCGTAGGCTTCGACCAAAGCGGGTCGGGTAATGCGAAGGTTCATTGTTTGCGGATCATGACAATCCTGACACCCAATATGGTTCTGTACTTCATCTCCCAGTTCTTTCCAGGTGCCTGCATAAAATTCGCCAACACCCATTTCATTCATCAAACGGGGAACATCAGTACTTTTGCATGTCCAGCAGGTTGCCGCCATAGGAGTTACCGTTCTGAGAGTACTTCTTATATCATCAATAGAATAATAATGACCACGACCCTGTTTATAATCGCGTGAAAATGCATATCCTGCCCACATCACAACCATTTCAGGATATTTCTCAAGATAATCAATAGTACTTGACCCAACATATTTACTTGTAAAAGTTGTATCCCGGGTTCTTAAATAACTTTCATATTGCCGTGGAAAATTCTCTCCCCAAACAGCATTATCTGGCTCCCAATCAGGGATGGGGTTTACCATTTGGAAATATAGTTGTGATTCACTTCTTCTTTCAACGATGGAAGAGGCAAACAAGCCGATAACAAAAACAATGATCAGGGTAACAAAAAACAGTAACCAATTGATCCATGGCTTTTCTTTAGACATTTCTCTGATACTTTTCATAAACTTCTATTTTTATCCGTAAAGAATTTTCTTGCTTTTAATATGTGATGAGTTTTTTATTATTCGAGCAAACCTTCCATCCAGGATGGCAATGTTGAAGGCAACCTTTTAACCAGGGCATGAGGAGCAGCAGATGCACTTTGCACAGTGCCATGAGGTGTTTCGCGATGACAATCCCAGCAGAGTTTGGCTTCACTTTTCATAGCCATATTACCCGTCATCTCAACCAAGCTGGTCATATCAACCATATCATTATGACAACGAATACAGTTTTCCTGTACCACATTGATACCTGCACTTTTTATATCTATTACCTGTGGTTCCCATCGCATGGTAAAATAGGTAGCATGTCGTAAACCATCAGAGGCCTTAAAAAAATATGTTCGTAAAAAATTATCCTGCGGCACATGACAATCGTTGCAGGTTGCATGGTTTTCATGACTGCTTTTGCTCCACGAGGCATAATGCGGGTACATAACATGACAGTTGATACAAGCTTCTGGTTCGTCAGAAAGATAGGATGTAGCCCTGGAAATATGTAACACAAGAAGTAAAATACCACTTAAAATACCCAACAACACTATTACTGTCTTTTTCCAGCGTATAGGTGGTTCAAGTATCTTTACCATTTTTCTGATTTTTTTCATAAAACCTATTTAAGAAAACAAGTACCAAAATGTATTTTTGTGTTTTCCAAAAGTACTTATTGTATTTTGAATTGCCAAGTTAAACCTTATGGTAAACAATATTTAAAATCATTTTAAACAAGGACTCTGATTATATTTTGCATGTTGATCAGAATACGCAGTTTATGTAATCAAAAACCTATTTTATCAATAATAATTTATAAATTTGTTAGATAATAACCGGTTAATTGATTTTTTTTGCAGACTTTACAAACCTTTTATGATGCCCACAGATATTTTTCAGGTAAAAAAGATCACATATCTGCTAATATTCATATTATTGGCTGTTTGGTTTGTTTGCGTAAAACCAATCACTGCTCAAACAAATGAAAAAGATAGTTTGGTTCAGATTATTGAATCAGAAAATGTGCCTGATACACTTCGCTATAATGCTCTGCTTACCCTGGGATGGGATATAAAATCAGTAAATCCGCAGAAAGCGCTCAAACATACCAAAGAGGCACTCGATATTGCCCTAAAAACAGAAGATAAAAAACGTATTGCTGATGCCACCTCCAATGTAGGAGTGATTTATTGGCAAACGGGTAATTTTGATATGGCGATGGACTACCATTTGGATGCCAACAGAATTTACACCAACATACAGGATGAAGCAGGCATTGCCAAATCATTTTCGAATATAGGGGTGATATTCTCCGACCAAAGTCACTATGATAAAGCACTGGAATACTTTTTTAAGGCGCTGATTCTGCAGGAGCAAAACAACGATACCCATGGTATGGCTGTTTTGCTCAATAATATCGGAATGGTATACGAACATCAGCAATCTTATGAACTTGCAGAAAGATACCATTTACGATCTCTTGAGTTGAAGCAAAACCTTAACGACCAGAAAGGTATCGCATTTTCGTATAGCAATCTGGGGTTGGTTTACCAGGGGTTGAAAGAATATGAAAAAGCAATGGAGTTTTTTGTACAATCCCTTGAGATCAGAGAAGAATTGAACGATAAACGTGAGATTGCTGCTTCGGCCAGAAACATCGGTTACCTTCATCTGCTTGATAACAGATTTGATGAATCTGAAGATTATCTTCAATATGCCCTCAATCTTTTTGAAGAAGTAGAAGATAAAAGTGGTCTGGCAATTTCTTTTAACTATATGGGGCAATTGTTTCTGAAAAAAAATCAACCCTTAACAGCCCAGGAATATTTTAATAAAAGTGCCCAGATTGCCCGGGAAATTGGCCTTAACAGAATGATTACCGAAAATTACGCCAACCTTGCCAAAGTAATGGCTGATCAAAATGATTATCAGAGTGCATTTGACTATCAAAACAGGTATATCGATCTTAAAGACAGTTTATATGGGGAAGAAACACGCCGAAAGATATATGAACTCCAACTCCTCTACGACCGCGAGAAAAAAGAAAATGAAATACAAATACTGAGAAAAAACGAACAAATCAGTCAACTGAGCTCTCAACGCGAACAGTTGATGAAAAATTTTCTTGTCATTGCTATCATCCTTGTGCTTATTTCCTTGTTTTTACTTTACAACAGGTTTCTTATCGCACGAAATGCTAATGTTTTGCTCGAAAAACAGAAAAAAGAGATATCCGAAACCAACGCTCAACTTGTTGAACTGAATCATTCTCTTTTAGAGCAAAAAAAGATGTATGAAGATTTGAATCAAAAAATTAATCATTCCAACAAAAAACTAAAAGAATCAGAAAAAAACCTCAGGGAGATCAATGCTACAAAAGATAAATTCTTTTCTATAATATCTCACGACCTCAGGAATCCATTTGCTTCTATCGTAAGTTTTTCGCGTATACTAAAAAGAGATATACTAAACATGTCGAAAGAGGAATTGCAACAACTGGCATTTGAACTGGATAAATCGGTACTGAAAATTGACAACCTGCTGGAAAACCTGCTGCAATGGTCGAGAACCCAAACAGGCAAGATCAAATACAAACCAGAATATATTGCCTTGCATGAAATTATCAAAGAAAATCTGAACCTTTTTAAAAACAATGCCCGCGATAAACAAATAGACCTTATGGATAAGGTTGATGATGACCTGGTAGTGTGGGCAGACAAAAATATGGTAGATACAGTTATCCGCAATCTTTTGTCAAATGCTCTGAAGTATACAAATATCAATGGAAAGATCGTGATCAGTAGTTACAGAAAAGACCATAAAGCTTTTGTTTCTGTAAAAGACAATGGAGTAGGGATGACCGAAGAAAACAAGAAAAAAATATTCAGAACGGATTCTTTGCATTCTACCTATGGTACCATGGAAGAAAAAGGAAGTGGGCTGGGATTATTGCTGTGTAAAGAGTTTGTAGAAAAACAGGGGGGAGAAATCACTTTCACCAGCCAACTTAACAAGGGATCTGAATTTATTTTTTCTCTACCTATTGAACCATTGGACATTGCAAACAAAAATGACAGATAGAAATCTTTCTTGTTTTAGCACAAAGGATTGGTTATGAATCCAAAATTTTATTGTATATTTGCACTCCTCAAAAAAGCGGATGTGGCGTAATTGGTAGCCGCGCCAGACTTAGGATCTGGTGCCGAAAGGCGTGGGGGTTCGAGTCCCTTCATCCGCACAAATGAATATGATGAAATATGCCTGCCCCGTAAGACAAATCCTTTTCACAGATTCTGACGGGGTATTTTTTGTTGGATACAATACAACTCAACAACTTAAAACTTAATTCTTAAATCTATTATTTCAATTATAAAACCAACCAAAAGAATCAGAATATGAATATTGTGCAGGAAAGCACTGGTGAACTTACAGCAGTGCTTAAAGTGAAGGTAGAACCCAACGATTATCAGGATAAAGTAAATCAGGAACTGAAAGTTTTACAAAAAAAGGCGCAAATGCCAGGATTCAGACCCGGAAAAGTGCCCATAGGCCTGGTTAAAAAGATGTACCTGAAAAATATCATGGCGGAGCAGGTTAATAAAATACTCAACTCTTCTCTTTATGAATATATCGAAAAGAATAAACTCAATGTGTTGGGTAACCCCCTTCCCAATAAAGAAAACGAAGACAAAATTGATTTTGAAAAACAATCAGAATTTGAATTCTCTTTCGATATTGGATTGGCTCCCGATATTGATCTGGAATTGAATGAAGACATAGAAGTGGAATACCATAAAATAACTATTGATGATGAAATGCTGCAGGAAAGCATCTCAAACATCAGAAAACAGAATGGAAAAACCATAGAGGGAGAAACCGTTGAGAAAGACGACATAGTGGAAGCTAAATTTGAAGAAATTGATGGGGAAGGAAATCTATTGGATGATGGACACTCCAGTACTTCAACGATTTCAATAGCATATATTAAGGACGAAGAAACCAAAGAAAAAATTATTGGATCAAAAGCAGGAGATACTCATGACATAGACATTGAAAAAACAGTGGAAAACGAAACTGAAATGTCGAATATTCTCAATCTTAAGAAAGAAGAACTCGATCAATATGGCAAAAACTACCGCTTCACCATCCAAAAGATTACCAGAATAGAGGATGCTCAACTCAATGAAGAACTTTTTAAAAAAATAGCTCCCAACAAAGAAATCAAAGATGAAGAATCATTCAGAGAATTTATAAGAGGTGAACTGGAAAAAAACTATCAGCAGGAAGTTGACAGAAATTTTAAAAACGATGCCTCCAAAACCATTCTTGAAAAACTCGACTTGAACCTACCCGAAGAATTTTTGAAAAGATGGATACTGGAAACCAATACTCAAAATGAAAAATTAGATGCAGAACAAGTTGAGAAAGATTTTGTTAATCAAAAAGATGCTTTTAAATGGCAACTCATTCAAAACCATCTGATAAAAAAATATGATATTAAGATATCTCAGGAAGAATTGATGGGATTTTTAAGAAACATGATTACGCAGCAATTTATGCAGTATGGTTACAATCAGACACTTCCCGACGATGTTATTGATAATTATGCCAAAACAATGCTCGAAAACAAAGAGCAAATGCGCCAGGTTTATGACCAGTTATACGATCTGAAAATTACAGATCTTTTCAAAGAAAAACTGAAACTCAATGAAAAAGAGATATCTTACAATGATTTCGTAAACTTAATGACCGAAAAATATAAAAAATTAAATCCGGATGCCTCGTCCGATACAGACCAACCCGATGAAATAGCTGAAAATAAAGAAAATGATGGTTCAGTTGAAGATGGCAAAAACATCTCTAAAGACGAATAAACTAATTATAAAAATTAAAAAAACACATTTATGATACCCAAAGATGAATTTAAAAAATATGCCACAGGGCACATGGGAATCAGCAGTGCAACACTGCATAATTTTACATCCAGCTATGGCAACTATATTAGCCCCACTATTATCGAGGAACGACAACTGAACATTGCTACAATGGATGTTTTTAGTCGTTTAATGATGGATAGAATCATTTTTCTTGGTGTACCTATCAATGACTATGTAGCCAATATCATCCAGGCACAGCTCCTTTTTCTGGAATCTGTTGACTCCCGCAAAGACATTCAGATATACCTGAACACACCAGGTGGGTCGGTTTATGCCGGGCTGGGCATTTATGACACTATGCAGTTTGTTTCTCCCGATGTTGCTACCATTTGTACCGGAATGGCTGCATCTATGGGTGCCGTTTTGCTCTGCGCAGGCACAAAAGGCAAAAGAACTGCTCTAAAACACTCCCGTGTGCTCATTCATCAACCCATGGGCGGTGCACAAGGGCAGGCAAGCGACATAGAGATCACTGCCCGCGAAATACAAAAACTCAAAAAAGAACTCTACGATATTATTGCTACCCACTCAGGACAGGAATATGATAAGATTTGGCAGGATTCTGACCGCGACTACTGGATGATTGCAGAGGAGGCGCTAGAATATGGAATGATAGATGAAGTTCTGAGTACAAACAAAAAATCAAAATAATTTGTGTGTTTTATTGCAGATTCTTTTTCTCAGCAATAGTTGCTGCAAGAGAGTCTGACATGAAAAAATTAATCCATTGTTTCTAATCTCAATACCTTTATGACCAAAGACATCAGAAAATGTTCTTTTTGTGGAAGAGAAGGAAAAAGTGTTGATATGCTTATTTCGGGTATAAATGCCCATATTTGCGACAGATGTGTTGATCAGGCACAATTAATCGTAAAAGAAGAGCTGAAAAACAATAAAAAAAAGAAAATACCCTCTTTTAAACTTCTCAAACCAAATGAAATCAAAACCCATCTCGACCAATATGTAATTGGACAGGATCAGGCAAAAAAAGTTCTTTCGGTTGCTGTTTACAATCATTACAAAAGAATCTCTGTTTCTGATACTTTAAAAAGTAAATACGAACAGGATGATATTGAAATAGAAAAATCCAACATTGTGCTTGTTGGAGAAACCGGAACCGGAAAAACCCTCATGGCACGAACCATTGCCAGGATGCTACAGGTACCATTCTGTATTGCAGATGCCACTGTTCTTACGGAAGCAGGATATGTGGGTGAAGACGTGGAAAGTATCCTCTCAAGGTTGTTGCAGGTAGCCGACTATGATGTGTCGGCCGCTGAAAGAGGCATAATATTCATTGATGAAGTAGATAAAATCGCCAGAAAAAGCGATAACCCATCCATCACACGTGATGTTTCAGGAGAAGGGGTTCAACAAGCCTTGCTGAAAATTCTGGAAGGCTCTGTCATCAGTGTGCCTCCCCAGGGTGGGCGTAAGCACCCCGAGCAGAAAATGGTACAGATCAATACACAAAATATCCTTTTTATCTGTGGTGGTGCCTTTGATGGTATCGAAAAGAAAATCGCCTCCCGTATTCAGGCAAATGCAATTGGGTATAATGTAGGAAAAGGAAAAAATGATATTGACAAAGAAAATCTTTTACAATATATCGCCCCTCAGGATTTGAAAAGCTTTGGACTAATCCCCGAACTGGTGGGAAGAATGCCTGTACTTTCTTTTTTAAATCCTCTTGATAAAGATGCATTGCTTCAAATCCTTACCAAACCAAAAAATGCTCTTATCAAACAATATGAAAAACTTTTTGAAATGGATGGCGTTGAGATGAAAATTGAAGACGACGTACTGGAGTTCATTGTAGATAAAGCCATCGAATTTAAACTTGGTGCAAGGGGATTGAGGTCTATATGCGAAGCCATCATGATGGATGCAATGTTTAATATACCTTCTGATCCGGCAACAGACAAAACTGTACATATTACTCTTAAATATGCCCAAAATCAATTGAATACAAAAAATATGGGGCAGTTGAAAGTAGCATAACCAAATTTTTAAAAAATCTGAACACAAACAAAAGGCACCTGAAACATTCAGGTGCTTTTTTTATTTTGGCTTATATTTTGTATATCAATTAGTCTGTTCAAATAAAATAATTATTTGATAAGAACGTTTTTTATTTCCGGTATAAATACCAAAACGGTTCGAAATGTTGCCATAAAAAAGGATTATATGAGAATCGCCTTTTCTACATATTTGCTAAGTTTTGTTTTCTTGTTGCTTTTTTTATCTTCAGCAGAAGAATCATTCAGCCAAAAAACAAACGGAGGCACTACAACCCGAGCAGTTATTTATAAAGGCGATACCATTCCCTATATAAAACTAAAAGCGTTTGCTTTTGTTGCACCCAAACATTTCAAAAACAATAGAGAAAAAAGAAGATATACCCGGTTAGTTTACAACATTAAAAAGGTTTATCCATACGCCAGGTTGGCCGGGTTAAAATACAGACAGTATAGTGAACAATTAGCAGAAATTGACAGCGAATACGAACGTAAAAAAATGACAAAACAGATTGAAAATGAAATAAAAGAACAATTTGAAGACGATCTTAAAAAACTAACTATTAGCCAGGGACATATTCTTATCAAACTCATAGACCGGGAAACACAACATAGCTCCTATGATCTGCTAAAAGACTTCCGGGGTATTTTTACAGCCGTTTTCTGGCAATCATTCGGACGCATCTTTGGTTACAACCTCAAAACCAAATACGACCCCGATGGAGAAGACAAAAAAATTGAAGAGGTAGTTCTGCTGATTGAAAGAGGCTTGTTGTAAGAAAATTCTTACTTCTGCTATCACACTGAAAAAGAGACCAAAAGAAGGCATGTGGGTTGATGAACATACAGTAATCAGAAGACATTTATACTGTTGCTGATGAAAATAATCATATGGTAAAAAACAAATATTTTTCCCAAATAAACCGGGCAATGACAAAGTTTTTGACACACACGCGGATGATTATAATTTCGCAACAAGGAGAAAATTACAAAACCGGAGTTTTGGCGAGCTCTCCCGTAAGAAAAGAACTGGGCAGGCATCTATCTGACCGTATTAATCAAATTGTAAACAGATGAGGTGATTGTTTAAATTGAGAAGTGGGATTTTTGCAAATCCGGTAGGTTTGCAAATTGAATATAACAAGAAATTTTAAAAGAACATGGGGCAACCCGGTGTGCGCTGGCAGGTGAAACGTTAAAAAATATCAGATACCAATTTTTATTTTTCTATTTCCCTCTTCCCTGAATGATGATGATGATGGTGTGAATAAGAATTTTGAAATCTACTGCCAGCGACATATTTTCGAGATACAGAAGATCATATTTTAGGCGCTGAATCATTTCCATAACATTTTCGGCATACCCGAATTTTACCTGCCCCCAGGAGGTGATACCCGGTTTTATTTTTTGAAGAAGCTTATAATGTGGCGCTTTTTGTGTGATCAGATTAATAAAGTATTCTCTTTCGGGACGAGGACCTACCAAAGACATATTGCCTATCAGGACATTATAAAACTGCGGTATTTCATCAAGTCTCACTTTCCTCATAAACAGACCAAAGGGTGTAATTCGTGGATCGTTTTTGCAACTTAATTGAGGTCCATCTTTTTCTGCATCCACATACATAGACCTGAACTTATGCATATAAAAAGGTTTACCATTGATTCCTATACGTTGGTGCGAATAAAAAACAGGACCTTTGGAAGATAATTTTACACCTATGGCAGTAAATAAAAATACTGGTGAAAGCACTATCAGTGCTATAACAGAAACAACCACATCCAGAAATCGTTTAATATATGCCTGCCATGTAGGCATTAAGCCTTGTTGTATTTGTATAAGGGGTGCATCAAAGATGGAGGTCATCTTTACCGAACCCAGTAATATATCATGCAATTCAGGGATAATTTTTATGATGGCGTTGGTTTGGTAAAGCTCAGCCAATATTTTACCTATATTTTTATGTTCTTTAGGTTCTAATGCAATTATCACGTCTTCAACCTCATGCTCTTCAACAATAGATTTTAAATCCTTAAACCAGCCCAAACGGGGCAGATAATCTTCCATCAGATAATTATCAAATAAATTAACATTTACAAATCCGATAAATTTATTGCCCGAGGATTTTCGCTGCGATTCCATTTCGTTGTATAAACCAACTGCCTTTCGCTGACTTCCAACAATCAGGGTATTGAAACCAATTATCCGATTATGTATTTTATGGGTAAGTATACTGGATAAAATGAAACGAAATACGGAAGTAAAAGATAAATGAAAGATAAATAACAATCCGAAGGAACGGTAGTATTCGGTGCTTGTTCTTACCCTGTCGTCTCCCAGCAACACAACAAAAAATATAATTAATACACCAATAGTGGTTATTAACAGGGTTTGTCCAAACTCATTTAACCTCGATCGTCTCAACACTTTTTTATAGCTTCCGCTTAATGTATACAATAAAATCCAGAAAATAGGTATTACAATAGTACCCAGCAACAAATTCTGATCTATAAATATTTCATTGGTGATATGACTAAACCTCCCATTTTGAGTGGTTTGTCTGTAAATAATAAATAAAAACCATGAAAAGAAGGCGGAAAAAAAGTCTGCTGTCAGATATTTTAGTAATTGAATCCGATGTAATCGTTTGTTCACGCTATTTCTTTTTGTAAAGGTTATATTTTGCTAATCAATGGCATAAAAACCACTTTTAATGAAAAAATTTAGTCGGCCAGGTTATTGTTATATCCAAACGTAAAAATTTATCTAAAAGTATTTCAAAAGGTCAATTTTTTTTGCCGGTTGTTTCATCTGTTTATAATTTGATTAAATAGGTCAGATGGAGCTCGCCAACAGTC
>CAYPFV010000037.1:0-21128 GCA_964410015.1 uncultured Bacteroidales bacterium | reverse complement strand
TTTTTGATATTGACAGTTCTTTAGCAGCGGGTTTATATACTGGTGCCATAACCAGTCCGTCGGGTTTGGCTGCTGCATCAGAAATCTCAGATTCACCACTTGTACCTATTGGTTTTGGATTGGCTTATCCCTTTGGCATTATAGGAATAATTCTTTTTGTCCGTTTATCGCCATCTTTATTCAGGATCAGCATCCCTAAAGAAGAAGAAAAATATGAAAGTGATATGCACGCCGACCATCCCCCTTTGCTTTACCGCAATTTTTTGGTTGAAAACCCGGGTGTTATTGGCAAATCATTGTCTGAACTCAATATAAGGGTGGTAACTCATACCAACATCTCCAAGATATTGCGAAACGGCGTGCCTATTACACCTACCTCGCAAACGATCTTAGAAAAAGATGATATTGTGAGGGCTTCGGGAACAGAAGAAAATCTTCTTACACTGGCGCACTTTCTGGGCTCGGAAACCACACGCGAAATTCCGGATAGTAAAAAATATGTGGTAAAAAGTTTTCTCATCTCTAACCGCGAAAATATTGGACATACCATAGCGCAATCTGAGTTCTTGCATCAATTCAATGCTACTGTTTTGTCGGTACGAAGAAGCGGTATTGATATAGTACCTTCTGCCTCTACACGCCTGCGTTTTGGCGATAAGATCACCCTATCGGCACCCGATGAAAATATAGCCCGTATTGGTAAGATACTGGGCGATAGTCGCGAAGAACTGGATGAGATTGATTTTCTGCCCATTGCAGTAGGAGTATTGCTGGGAATACTGCTTGGGCAAATAAAATTGCCATTGGGAACGGGTTTTGATTTCAGTCTGGGACTTACAGGTGGTGTGCTTATTTCTGCGTTGATTTTGAGCAGGATTGGGAAAACTGGCAATATCGTCTGGAATGTTTCGGGCACTACCAACCAATATTTGCGCAAACTGGGGCTGATCTTTTTTCTCACTTATATCGGAACAGAGGCCGGACAAACTATTTGGGAAACAATAAACCAACATGGATATACCATGATCATTGCGGGTGCTGTAATTTCTCTTTTGCCTATGTTTACAGCGGTGGTTTTTGGCAGAAAATTTTTAAAACTCAACTATCTTAGTTTGCTGGGTGCATTAACCGGGAGCATGACCAGCACACCAGCCCTCAGTGCTGTTGAACCCCTGACCAAAACCAATGCACCACAAGAGGCATATGCCACGGTTTACCCGTTTTCGTTGGTCATTATCATTATCATCAGTCAGTTATTGGCTACTGTTTGAAGTAGATACTCGCTCAGTTTTATTTTTATCATATAATAACTTGATTAAAATGGTATGACGGAACGTACAATTTGATGATTATTAATCTATTATGCTTGTTTGTAATAACAAATAATGGTTTCATATGCAATGTTACCCCAAAAAAACTAAAAAATGGACATACTGTTGTTATTTGCTGGTTTGCTTGCCGGCATAATACCCGGAATTCTGCTGGTTATAAAATATATGAAAGAGAAGGAGAAGCTTTCTCAAAACCTTGAAAATGCTCAAAAACAAATCCATGATATTGAAAACCAATCGGTAAAAAATTTGGCTTCTTTGAATGCCCAATTAGAGTTCAACCGGGAATCATTGAAAGAGAAGGAAAAAGACAGGATACAGTTGAAAAATGAATTTGCCCAACTGTCAGAAGATTACCAAAGCGCAACCAACGAATTGGCTAAATTGCGGGCGGAAAATAAAACGCTGGAAGAAAAACTCAAAACCCAAAAGCAGGAAATAGAAGAATTGGGGAAGAAATTTAATACAGAATTTGAGAATATTGCCAACAGGATTTTCGAAGAAAAATCGACCCGTTTTGCCTTTCAGAACAAAGAAAATTTGCAAAATATACTGAAACCTTTGGGTGATAACATTGAAAATTTCAGAAAAAAAGTGGAAGAAGTTTATACCACAGAGGCAAAAGAAAGGTTTTCGCTGGGAAAGGAACTTGAAAAACTGCTGGAACTCAATCATAAGGTAAGCGAAGAGGCAAACAACCTTACCCAGGCATTAAAAGGAAGTGCTAAAGTACAGGGCGACTGGGGAGAAATGATTCTGAAGAATATTTTAGAAGAATCTGGACTACAGGAAGGTAGAGAGTATTATTTGCAGGAATACATTACAGATGAACAGGGCAACACGCTTAAAAATGAGGAGGGAAAAAAAATGCGACCCGATGTGATCATCAAATATCCTGATCAGCGAAAGGTAATTATAGACTCAAAAGTTTCTCTTGTTGCTTATACCCGCTATATGGAAGCTGCAGAAGAAGCGAAAAGGCAAATCTCATTGAAAGAGCATATCTTTTCTGTAAAAAGTCATATCGATAGTTTGTCTTCTACCGGATATATTGATATGAGAGAATCTCTGGATTTTGTGATGATGTTCATTCCTGTAGAACCTGCATTCCTACTCGCACTGAAAGAAGATCCAAACCTTTGGAGTTATGCGTATAAAAAGAAAATTCTGCTGATATCGCCCACCAATCTCATTGCTGTACTAAAACTAATAGAAGACCTGTGGAAGCGCGAATATCAAAATCAGAATGCAATAGCAATTGCTGATAGGGGTGCTTCTTTATACGATAAATTTGTAAGTTTTGTTGATAATCTGGAAGATGTTGGTAAAAACATACATAAAGCGAGCGAGAGTTATCAAATGGCCTTTAAACAACTCAAAACGGGTAGGGGAAATCTGATCAGTCAGGCAGAAAATTTAAAAGATCTGGGTATAAAAAGTAAAAAAAGTCTCAGGGCTGGATTAGCAGACGAGCAATAAAGGTTCTTCTGATAAAAGATTAAAGTGAATATTCCGATTGCTTGGCATTGTGCATGAAAATTTTTACCTGGGCAAAGATATAGAGCACTAAAGGTCTTCTCTTAAACGGAATCTCCGGGTAAGCATATCTTTTTCACGCAGAATCCGCATTTCTATTTTTTTGCCAGGCGATTGACTTAACATTCCTACCACCTGATCAAGAGAATATCTCATTGTTTCCTGACCATTTATGCGGATAATTCTGTCGCCACTTTCGATACCTGCTTCATCAGCAGGGGAGTTTTCTCTGACATGATTAACGATGAATTCATTTAAACCAATACCTTTAGCAATAATTTCTATTCCACTAAGATTGGTTTTAAAGGGTCGGTCAAATCTGTAATTTTTTCTCATAACCATTTTCTCCGACGGATAGTCAATAATCAGATGGAATCTTTTCAAAACATCTCCTCCCAAAATGCCATTCCATGAAAAACTCAAATTCGCCTGGTTTAGAAATTCTTCCTGCGGGAAAGCAACAAGGGGCTCATCAATCACCAAATCATCGATGATAATATGATCCAACCTGCCCATATCGCCCATTAATACGCCACTGATTCCTTTTCCTAAAAAAGAGGGGATGGTTTTATCCACCAGGTTTTTGAATCCCCTGTTGAGAAAAAGTGCATTAGTAGCACCCAAATCCAGGAGCAATTCAACGGTGTCAGCTTTTTCTGTTTGCGTAGAGTTTAAAACAACAGGAACATAGGGTTTATTATTTTTAATATTCAGATCAACCACATTGCTTTTTTTCCATGTTCGGTAGTTGGGTTTCCGGTAAATTCGTACACTCTCAAAATTATAATTTACTTTTACCGCAAATTCCTTAAAAAGATCATATCCAATGATACCATGAACGGGAAAACCAAAGAGTTCGTTAAAAGACAAAATGCCTTCGGGCAAAATAATCATATCCATATTATGACCAGTGATGCCACGAAGTTTAAAGTTCAGATTTTTTGCCAATCCAGCCTCCACAATACCTTCATTACCGATTCCCAATACATATATTGGTTTTTCAATCTCAAAATTAAACAATTCTGCCAGGATGGGTTCTGTGAGTATAGTTGTGTTTACACCTGTATCAAGAATAAAGTTCAGGCGTGGTGAATCATTAATAACCATCGGTATGATCATTAAATTGTGCGTCTCTTTCCCCTGTATCCTTATTGATCTTCTGTTGTTATCGAAGGAAAAACCTGTTTCGGTGACATTATCCTGGTTTTGTGCTTTCAATGAAAAAGAAAAAACAGCAATAAAAAATGTCAACAATAATTTTAGGGTTCTTTTTAACATAAATAATTTCATTGATGATTCCTCTCCACAAAGGGTTCCCTGAAAATTAGCAGGAATTTCATGTTTGTAATTACTTAAATATCAGTTATTAAAATTAGTGTCAATGAGCGTGATTTGTAAAAAAGATGTTTTTCAAAATCGTTTCAACTGGCAGAAAACCTTTATCATTTCCATGATACAGATTAGTTTTTGGAAAGCGGAAAGAAACAGTATAAAAAGGAAAAATTCATTTTGTTACTATCGCTTTTCCATTTTTAATATCTTTTTATTAATATTTTTAATTAGCCATGGACCTTCATAAATAAAACCAGTATAAACCTGAATCAGTGAAGCACCTGCTTGAAGTTTCTCCAAAGCATCATCAACACTCATAATACCTCCCACACCTATAACAGGTATTTTACCGCTGGTTTTTTTCACCAGGTATCTGATGATCTCTGTTGATCTTTTGCGCAATGGAGCACCACTTAAACCCCCTTTTCCTGCTTCTTTCAGTTCTTTCTCTGGTGTTACCAGATTGTTGCGCGAAGTAGTGGTGTTGGTGGCAATAATTCCATCAAGTGAGCAATGCTCCACTACTGCTATCACATCATCAAGCAAAGGTTCTGTAAGGTCAGGAGATATTTTTAACAATACTGGTTTTGAGATTTCAAACTTTTTCTTTTCTATATTGATCTTTTCCAGCAAAGCGATCAATTCATCTTTATCCTGCAGTTTGTTGAGTCCTTCAATGTTCGGACAACTTACATTCACTACGAAATAATCTACCCATTTGTAAAGTTTTCTAAAGCAGGTAATGTAATCCCTGTCTGCCTCTTCATGAGAAGTGAGTGTATTTTTACCAATATTACCTCCGATAATGACTTCAGGTCTGTCTTTTTTTAAATTTTCAACAAACACATCTACGCCGGGGTTATTAAAACCCATTCTGTTAATCAGGGCTTTGTCCTTTTTCAACCGGAAAAGTCTGGGCTTGGGATTACCAGGTTGTGGCAAAGGATTTACAGTGCCGATTTCCACATGTCCGAAACCAAATGCCGCCATAGGGTTGTAAATATTGGCTTTTTTATCAAATCCGGCGGCTAATCCTATTTTATTGGGAAATTTCAGTCCAAAAACCTCTGTTTCTAACTTTTTATCCTCGATCTTAAAAAAAAACTGAACCGTTTTTTTTAAGAAAGGAATACGAAAAAACCAACGCATGCCATTGACCACCCCATGATGAATGGTTTCTGGCGGAAAAAGAAAAAGCAGGGGTCTGATAACCCATTTATAGATCATAATTTAGATTCAAAGTACGAAATACCGCTAAAGTTATATAAACACCTCTTTACAGTTTAATCAGTTTTCTGGTTTTTTACTTTGTGAAGGTGGTGTCAGGTTTTCTTCAGCCTCTTCTTTGGCCTTTTGGGTTTCTGTTTTTATTTCATTTTTGCTGTCCTTAACCGTGGTTTGTTTTTCTTTTATTTCATTGGTGGATTCCTCTTCATCTTCTTTATCATCCTGCTTGTCTTTTGGCTCGCTGATAAGATCATTCTCAAGAAGAATATTGTACCAACCTAATATTTTCTTTATGTCGCTGGGATATACCCTGTCTTTGTCAAAATCAGGTAATACTTCCTCAAAATAATCTAACAAAACACTTCCTTGTGATTTTATATTGATCGAAACTTTGCTACCATTTTCTTTCTGGTATATTTTCCACAAAACATTCTTCAATGGCACATCTTCATCGTTTGTGAACACACTTATTTCCTCGAGCACCGAGGAGCGGTGGGTAGCAAATACCGGAAATTTCTTTTTTTCTTTCAAAGATTCAACAATGATTGCTCCTTTAGACTGAGAAACAATCTTAAACAATCCACTTTTTCCTGAAATTGCTAAAATTTTACTTAAATCCATCTTTCGTTGTTTATTATTGTTGTTTGCGTTTTAAATATTTTGATAACCATACCAAAAATACTCATAATTGAAGTAATTTTCTATGTGTTAACTTACAAATGAAGTTAATCAACCGTTAATCGGCAAACATCTGCAAACCGTGCAGTTTTTTATAATACCCGTCCAGTGCAAGCAACTCTTCATGAGCACCTCTTTCAACTATTTGACCATCATGCATAACGCAGATCATATCAGCGCTTACAACGGTTGACAATCTGTGGGCAATTACAATAGAAGTGCGGTTTTTCATCACATTTCCCAAAGCTTCCTGTACCAGTTTTTCCGATTCAGTATCGAGTGCCGAGGTAGCTTCATCGAGAATTAGTATGGGAGGATTTTTCAGAACCGCTCTGGCTATGCTGAGCCTTTGCCGCTGACCTCCGGAGAGTTTATTGCCTCTGTCTCCAATATTGGTGTAATAACCTAATGGGGTTTTTTCGATAAACTCGTGTGCATTGGCAATTTTTGCTGCTTTTATAACATCTTTTTCAGCAATATTGTACTCGCCAAAAGCAATGTTGTTAAAAAAGGTATCATTAAAAAGGATTGCCTCCTGGCTTACATTACCCATCAGAGCTCTGATATCTTGCAGTCTGATTTTTTTTACATTAGTACCGTCGATCAATATTTCTCCTTCTGTAACATCGTAAAATCTTGGAATAAGATCTACCAGTGTGGATTTTCCTGCACCCGACTGCCCTACAAGGGCTATGGTTTTTCCTTTGGGTATGCTCAGATCAATATTTTTTAATACTAAATCGGTGTCGTAGCGAAAACTTACATTTTTGAATTCAATTTGATGTTTAAATTCTTTAAGGGGTCTGGCATCAGGGGCATCGGTAATTCTTTCCTCAGCATTGATGATCTCATCAATCCTGTCTGCCGATGCCATGCCTTTCAAAATATTGTAATAAGCTGTTGAAAATGATTTTGCAGGGTTTATGATTTGTGCAAAAATGATCAGGTAGGCAATAAAACCCTGTGGGGTGAGCGAACTGTTGGTATCCAAAATGAGCAATCCTCCAAACCAAATGATAATAACCACCACAGCAGTGCCCATAAATTCGCTGATGGGCGTGGCAAGATATTGTCTGCGGTACATTTTTGTCATTACCAGAGTATAAAAACTGTTTAAACTGAAAAAACGCTGCTGCATTTTTTTTTCGGCATTAAATGCTTTGATTACACGCATACCACTTAGGGTTTCTTCCAGTACCGACAAAATTATACCCAGTTTGTTTTGTCCTTTCAATGCGGTTGCTCTCAATGTTTTACCAATTCTGCCAATAATAAAACCACTGAGGGGAAGCAAAATGAAAACTACCAACGTTAGCTGAGGACTGATGATCAGCAAAGTGATCAGATAAACCAAAATAGTGATTGGCTCCCGGAATACCATTTCCAGCGAACTGATTACACTGTGTTCTATCTGTTGCACATCGCTGGTCATTCTGCTGATCAAATCACCTTTTTTTTCATTGGAATGATAAGACATTGGTAAACGCAACGATTTCATATAAAGATTGTTTCTCATGTCTTTTACCACTGTGTTTCTGATCCATGCCAATTGGTACATGGCTGCATATTTAAATCCATTTTTCAAAAAACTCATCAGCAAAGCAAACAATCCTACAAATACCAATGCATATACATTGCCCAATTCGATCATGAGCAAACTTACATAATAATAAAAATTATGCTGTAATGCTTTTGTGCTTAATTCCCAGGATACGGGTTCGGTAATGATTTCCTGTGTCTCAAATAAAATACCCAGTACAGGAATGATCATGGTGACTGAAAAAACACTAAAAACCACGCTCAGAAAGTTGAAAGAAACATTCCACCCTACCTGTTTTCCATAAGGGCGAACATATCCAAATATTTTTTTAATTTTTTCCATCGTGGTTATTTATAACGTTGCCAATCCGGATTTCTTTTGCTGGGGGATGTTGTACTGAATTTATTTTTCTCTTTATTATCTGTTTTTAATTTGAATCATTCGGTCAGATGGAGATCGTCAAAACTCCGTTTTTTTTATTTTTTTCCATGCTGCGAAATCTAATCATCCGCGTATGTGTCAATACTATTGTTATGGTCAGGTTCATTATTTATTACTCAGGGATACGCGGAAGTATACCGGTATAATTGTAAGGTGAAATATTAAGCAGCTGAGATTTAATAGTATTGTCTATTTCCAGTGTATTGATAAAGGAGTGGATCTCTTCTTTACCAATTTGCTTATTTACGCGTGTGAGTTCCTTCACTTTTTCATAAGGTTCAGGGTAATTGATCTTTCGTAAAACAGTTTGAATGGCCTCAGAAATAATAATCCAGTTTTGTTCCAGATCATCATTGATTGCTTTTTCATTGATAACCAGTTTGTTTAATCCTCTGATGGTTGATTTAATGGTTATGAGCATATGTGCCAAAGGGACACCAATATTCCGCAACACGGTAGAATCTGTGAGGTCACGTTGCAGTCTTGAAACTGGTAATTTTGCCGATAAATGCTCAAAAATTGCAATCGCTATGCCAGCGTTTCCTTCAGAGTTTTCAAAATCTATGGGGTTTATTTTATGAGGCATGGCCGATGATCCAACTTCACCAGCATTGATTTTTTGTTTAAAATAGTTCATAGAGATGTACGACCAGGCATCCCTGTTCATGTCGACAATAATTGTACAGATGCGTTTTAAACTATCGAAAATGGAAGCCAGATAATCGTAATGCTCAATTTGAGTGGTTACCACAGAACGTTGTAATTTCAGTGAACGGTTTACAAACTGATCTGCAAAATCATTCCAGTCGATATCGGGATAGGCAATTTTATGAGCATTGAAATTGCCCGTAGCACCCCCGAATTTGGCAGGAAATGGATGTGCCAGCAAATGATTGATCTGCTTTTCGAGGCGGTGATAAAAAACAAAGATTTCTTTTCCAACGCTGGTTGGCGAGGCTGGCTGACCATGGGTATGAGCAAGCATAGGGTGATTAATCCATTCTCTCGACATTTTTTTTAGTTTCGCCATTAAAATATCCAATTCTGGTACAATCACATTCATAATCCCTTCTTTGAGTGATAAAGGTATGGCCGTGTTATTGATGTCCTGAGAAGTGAGCCCGAAATGAACAAACTCCTTGTATCTTTCAAGACCCATCTGATCAAACTTTTCTTTGATATAATACTCCACTGCTTTGATATCATGATTGGTCACTTTCTCAATATCTTTTATGCGCCTGGCACCATCCGATGAAAAATTTTTGTGCACCAGGCGTAATTGTGTAAAAGTGTTTTTCTCAATATCCCTCAGTTCAGGTATTCCATATTTGCACAAAGCAATAAAATATTCAATTTCAACGAAAACCCTGTACCTGATCAGGGCAGCTTCACTGAAATAATCTCTCAGTTTTTGTGTGTAATTCTGATATCTTCCATCAATAGGAGATATAGCATTTAAGGGATCTGATTCCATAGGATTACTTGTGATGGTTAAAAAAATATTCTTGGGTTGATTAAAATAATTAAAAAATTCAGAACAGAAAAATTTACCATAATGCATAAAAACCGCCTTCATAGATTCATTAAAGGCGGTTTTTATGCATTATATACCAGTAGTTTATTTTCTCTGACGAGCTTTTTGTTGTTGCTGTTTTTGCATATCTTCGAGCCTTTTCATCCAGGACGATTTTTTTACCGGTTTTTTCTTGTTATGTTCAATTTTATTGCGGATTTTATCTTCATCGATCATAAACCTGAAAGCATACATTTGTATGAAAGTGATTATGTTGGCAAGGAAATAATAGTAACTCAAACCTGAGGCATAGCTGTTAAAAACAAACAGAAGCATAACCGGCATCATATAAAGCATGGTTTTCATGCCTGGCATTTGTGTACCTGTACTCATCATCTGACTGTTCATTTTGGTATACAGAATGGTAGAAACAGTCATCAGTAAGGTAAACAAACTCACATGATCGCCATACCAGGGTATTTCGAAAGGCAGCTGAAGGATTGAATCGTATGACGACAGATCATCTGCCCATAAAAAACCTTCTTGCCGTAGTTCTATTGATGCGGGGAAGAACCTGAACATAGCAATTAAAATAGGAAACTGTAGTAACATAGGTACACAACCAGCCATGGGGTTTACACCTGCTTTGCGATATAAACTCATGGTTGCCTGTTGCTTTTTCATCGCATCTTCTTTCTTCGGGAATTTTTTGTTCAGTTCCTCTATTTCTGGCTTTAACACCCTCATACGTGCAGAAGAAAGATAAGTTTTATAGGCGATGGGAAACAAAACCAGTTTAAGCATCAAAGTGAGAATAAGGATAATAATCCCATAATTCAAATTAAAACTATCCAGATAATTAAAAACCCTGATCACAATATAACGGTTGATCCATCCAAATAAAGCCCAACCGAGTGGAATTTGCGATTCGAGCGACAGATCGTGGGCTTTAAGGGTATTAAAATGATTGGGGCCAAAATAAAAAGATAGGGGAATTTGGTTATCAGTTCCACCGGTAAAAGCAATATCAATATTAGATTCCATTCGTTTAAGGAAATCTTCATTGCTTTCGTCAAAACTTTCGGTAGAAACCTCTGCATTGTTAAAACTTTCTTCGGCAATCAGAACAGAGGTAAAAAACTGTTGCTTGTAGGCGATCCATCTTATTCCGGCAGTTAATTTTTCAGTTCCATCGCGTGTTTCTCTCAAACGATCTACTTCATCATTCAGGAATTTATAATAAACCGTGGTATTGTTCATTTCATTCTTTCTGCTTTTTTCCAGTCTGGGAATATCTTTATTCCAGGTAAGGTTCAAAAAGCTGGTGTTAGGGGCAATTACATCATGCATCTCTACCGTATTGATGTCAAAGTCAACCATATAGTCATTGCCCCGTATGGTATATTTATATTCCAGATACTTAGGCAGTCCTTGTGAATGATTATCAGGGTATAGTCGCATGGAAAAAGTCAGAGAATCTTCTCCTGAAACTTTGTAGGTATCATTGATCTGATCGGTAGGTATATCGGGTGTAAAATACAGACCCTGAGTAGATACCAGTCGGTTCTGAGAATAAAACTGAAGGTCAAATTCGTTTCTGTCGCCGTAAAAAAGGATTAGAGGTTGCTGGTCCCATGTTTTATAGTTTTTAAGTTCAACAGAGTAGGGGTGACCACCTTTGGCAGTAATCTTCATCACCATAAGATCGTTTTCTATGGTTATGAATTGGTCTTCGCCTGTTGCTGCACCGGCAAATAAACCCAGTCTGTCTTTCAGAACTGCGTTTTTTACAGAATCAGGCATCTCCGGGTCTTCCAATACCCGTTCTTCGCTGATATTTGTTTCCTCTTCCTGTGCTTGCTTCTCGCGGATCAATTCCTGCTCTGCTTCGCGCAATGCACGTATGCTGTCCTGCGCTCTTTGCATTCGTTCTTTTTCTTCTTCCGAGGGAGCATTCCAGATGCTAAATCCAATCAGAATAACAAAAATAAGGATCAGACCAATTATGTTATCTCTATTCATTATCGATGATGTTGTTAAAGTATTTAAAGTGTAAATGCAAAATTTGGTGCAAAAGTACGAAATGTTCTATAATTTGTCCTTAAGGTTTTTGAAATCTATGGCTGCACTTACAAAATTGACAAACAATGGGTGGGGACTGGCAACGGTGCTACGGTATTCGGGATGAAACTGGACACCTATAAACCAGGGGTGATCAGTTAATTCCATGATTTCCACCAGGTCAGAACCGGGGTTTTTACCTGAGGCAATCATCCCATTTTTTTCAAAAAGTTCAAGATATTGATTGTTAAACTCATAGCGATGACGATGACGTTCGTAAACTTCATCTTTATTATAAACAGAGGAAACAAGTGTACCTTTCTTAATCTTACACAGATAGGATCCTAACCGCATTGTGCCCCCCTTGATATTGATCTTTTTTTGATCTTCCATTATACCTATGACAGGGTGTGGTGTATCTGGCATCATTTCCGTTGAATGTGCTTTTGCAAGATTGAGATGATTTCGCGCAAATTCGATCATAGCACATTGCATTCCCAAACAAATACCTAAAAAGGGTATTTGATGTAATCTTGCATACTGAATTGCAGCAATTTTACCTTCAATACCCCTTTCACCAAAGCCTGGTGCCACTATAATACCCGAAACTTGTTGAAGTGTTTTAAAAACCTGGGGTTCGTCAATTTGCTCAGAGTGAATCATCTTTAAATCTACCTTGCATTCATTGGTTGCACCAGCATGAATAATTGATTCAATAATAGATTTGTAAGAATCGATTAGCTCAACATATTTGCCCACCAAAGCAATTTGAACAAATTTTACAGGATTTTCGAGTCTGTTGATAAAGCTAATCCAGGAATTGAGATCCGGGGTACAGTTGGCTGACCTTTCACATTTTTTCAAAACCTGTAAATCAAGTTTTTCCTCTTTCATTAACAGTGGAACCTTATAAATACTATCGGTATCAATAGATTCGATTACAGCACCGGGATTTACATTGCAAAACTGTGCTATTTTATTTCTGATAGAATCATTTAAGTTCTTTTCGCTGCGGCACACAAGAATGTCGGGTTGAACTCCGTATTCCTGCATCATTTTTACAGAATGCTGGGTAGGCTTGGTTTTCAATTCTTTGGCAGCCGCCAGATAAGGTACAAGTGTAAGATGAATAACCACAGAGCGTTTACCCAATTCCCACCTTAACTGACGGATCGCCTCAATGTAGGGTAGTGATTCAATGTCACCTACAGTTCCTCCGATCTCAGTAATAACAAAATCATATTTATTTCCTTCGCCTAATAATTGAATGCTATGTTTTATTTCATCGGTAATATGAGGTATTACCTGCACCGTTTCACCCAAATAATCTCCCCGGCGCTCTTTATCAATAACTGATTGATAAATTCTACCAGTTGTAACATTATTTGCCTGCGAGGTAGGTACGTTTAGAAACCTTTCGTAATGACCAAGATCCAGATCGGTTTCGGCACCATCTTCCGTAACATAACATTCACCATGCTCATAAGGATTAAGGGTTCCTGGGTCAATATTTATATAAGGATCGAGTTTTTGTATGGTAGCTGAGTAACCCCTGGCTTGCAATAGTTTTGCCAGTGAAGCAGAAATAATTCCTTTTCCCAGTGAAGAGGTAACACCTCCTGTTACAAAAATAAATACGGTATGTGATGCATTCTTAGCCATGATTTGGTGATGGAAGGTTAAAACGTTTAGAGTTAGGTTTGGTTTTATGTTTTTTAATTTCGTATATGCCCCGCTTAGGGTTTTCGCCTGCGAAAGTAAGAAAAGATTGCCAAAAATGGTCAATAAATCAAACTGAATTTATAAACAACACATTGTTAATATAATACAAGAATCCTTTTTTAAGCGCTATTAATTCATTTAGGGTTGGCAAGAAAATACTTTTTTTATGCGCCTTTGATGAGAAATCGACAAAGACAAAGCTTTTGAAGTTTATGAATATAAGGAGTTTACTTTTCGTAAATGACTGGTTCATCTGTTTTAAATTTGATTAAACAGGTAGGATGCCTGCCCTGTTCTTCTCTTACGGGGAGGCCGCCAAAACTCCGGTTTTGTGTTTTTATCCTCGCTGCAAAATCCAATCATCCGCGTGGGTGTCAATAAGATTGTCATTGCTCGGTTCAAAAACAAGAATAATGCAGTATTTGGCGTTTTCTTGCAAAGACTATTCAGAATTTAAAGATAGTATTGGTGTTTGGAAAAAATCGAGAATTCACCCCTCAACTGACTTTTTGCCATTTAAAAAAATTTCTTATCCAAATCAATTATTCATCAGCATCGTTTTCTGAATAAACTTTGCCCACTAATAGCTAAAACAAGAATTGAACAAAAGAAAATATTACAGGTTAAGAAACCATTGAAAAGCATTAAAAAATTTTAATCAGCAAAAAGATACAAAAGAAATGAGATTTTTAATTGTGTATACCAACCATCATACCGGTAATTTTAACGAAAAATTACTGGCCAGAGTTAAAAACAAAATTATCAACTCCGGTCATGAACTAGTAGTGAGAGACCTTTATCAGATCAAATTTAATCCTGTTTTGACTACCACGGATTTCGAAATGCTATCTGCTGGGAATACCCCCGAGGATATCAGCAAAGAGCAGGATTTTATTAAATGGGCCGATGTAATGATCTATATTTACCCGGTTTGGTGGGGAAGTATGCCTGCGATCACCAAAGGTTATATCGACAGAGTCTTTTCCTGGGGTTTTGCTTATAAAACAGAAAATAAGGTAATTAAACCATTGCTTACAGATAAAAAGGCAATCCTCATGAATACACTCGGTCAGTCAAAACAGGAATACGAAAAAGGAATGTTTGCTGCCATGAATCTTGTGAATTCCGAAGGTATATTTGGTTTTTGTGGCGTTCAAATTGCCGAACAGGTCTATTTCCCATCTATTCACTCAGTGAATGAGGAGCAATTGGAAAATTATTTCCGTACAGCAGAGAATGTATTTGATAAAATACCTGTTTTACAATAAAATCAGTTGCTTTTTTTGGTAAAAAAAGATAAAAATTGTTTACCATACCATAGCGATTATGGCAAGGCATGATAATGTTGTTATTGTATTGTCGGAAATGGCAAATTTGACATTTTCAAAAGCATTTTTCCTTCGATTGTTTTTTTATACATTTTACATATTGTTTTTTAAAATTAAATGAGACCCCTCTGAGAAGTTTATCATCCAAAAATTACACAACTTAGCACAAATAGATAGCACAGATAATCAAACAATTTGATATTTTTACTAATCTATTAAAAATGACTTTTCGGAGTAAACCAATCAATATGATGAGTAATATAATGGAGGCTATTTTAGACTACAACAGTTTCGCAATTTCATAATATGCAAAAAAACATTTCGGATACTTTTAAAGCCACTTTGCTTCTTGGTACAACCCTTACTGTAATGGCAGGTGCTATTGTTGCTCCTGCCTTACCTCAAATAAGCAAACAGTTTTCTGATATTCCCTCCATAGATTTGCTGAGCAGATTAATTTTAACACTCCCGGCTCTGTTTATGGCTATCCTGGCACCTTTGGCAGGGTATTTTACAGATAAAACCGGGAGAAAAAATGTGTTGCTCGTATCTCTTATTTTATATGCCATTGCAGGAACTTCGGGTCTTTATCTGAACAACCTGTTTATGATACTGGTGGGCAGAGCTGTGCTGGGAATAGCGGTAGGAGGCATTATTACCGCAGTTATCACTTTGATTGGAGATTTTTTTGAGGGAGAAAAAAGAAGCCAGTTCATGGGGCTACAAGCAGCCTTTGCCGGTTTGGGTGGGTTGGTTTTTATTTCTTTAGGAGGTTTTTTTGCTGATATACATTGGCGAATGCCATTTGCCATTTATTTTTTTGCTCTTGTTATTTTTGCCCTGGCATACTATGCTGTTCAAGAACCTGACATTTCCCAAAACTCAGGAAAGAATGACCACTCGGAAATAGTTTTCCGGCAAAATTCAATCCCTCTTTCTATCTACCTGATCTATCTTATGTCTTTCTTTTCTATGATTGTTTTTTACATGATTCCTGTTCAAATGCCCTTTATGCTTAATGCTATGAAAGGTATTTCCAACACAGAAATAGGCTTTGCCATTGCCTTTGTTAATCTGGCTTCTGTAACTACTTCATTGCTTTATAAAAATTTGAAAAAAAGAATGAAGTTCTCAACCCTTATGGCAATGGTTTATTTCATCATATTTTTGGGTTACTGGATTATCAGCATTGCTGATTCTTATTTGATGGTGATTCCGGGAATACTCGTATCGGGTTTTGGATTTGGATTGATGATGCCTAATATCAATCTGTGGCTCATTTCGCTGGCGCCACCTGCGCTTCGGGGTCGACTGGTGGGTTATCTGAATTTTTCACTCTTTCTTGGTATGTTCTCTTCACCAATTCTTATTCAACCCTTAATAGGTATTACTGGATTATACAATACATTTTTCTTTACCGCGGTCATACTTTTATTCATGTCGATGGCATTTGCTGTATTTTCTTACCGCCGGAAACTGAAAGTTTTTGTGACTGGTAAAGTTTAATGACACACTCAGATATGTACCGGAATTATCCCACAATCAGGAAATCTTCTTTATCGATCGAATCTGAGTGCCCTTCCTCTGAAATTTTCTGCTATTTTTCCATGATCATTCACCATTTCACCATTTATAATTGTATGGGTAACCGTGAAATCAAAAGTATGGTTTTCAAAAGGCGACCAACCACATTTGTATAAAATATTATCCTTTGAAACGGTAAAAGGTTTTTCTTTGAGAATTACAAGGTCTGCAAAGTATCCTTTTCTTATAAAACCACGGTTTCTCACTTTGTAAGCTATGGCAGGATTATGACACATCCAGCGGGTAAGAAGATGAAAAGGAAGATTTCTTTCCTTTATCATATGCGCCATAGCTTGCAAAGAATGTTGCACAAGAGGACCTCCTGAAGCAGAAGAGGTGTATTCGTTGAGTTTCTCATCAAGCAGATGCGGTGCATGGTCTGTGGCAACAACATCCAATTTATGATTTAATAATGATTCCCAAAGTGCTTCTCTGTCTTCTTTGTTTTTAACCGCTGGGTTCCATTTTATCAAATTGCCCAGTACTTCATAGTCAGAGCGATCGAACCAAAGGTGATGAATACAAACCTCAGATGTTATTTTTTTCTCATGAAGAGGAGTTTTTCCATCGAACAAATCCATTTCATCTTTGGTGCTGAGATGGAGAATGTGCAAACGGGTATTATGTCTTTTGGCAATGGAAATTGCCCTGGATGATGATAAAAAACATGCTTCACGACTTCTGATCTCAGGATGATGTGAAGGGAGGATGTTATTGCCAAACCGCGATTTATAATCGGCAAGATTTTTTCTGATTGTTTGTTCATCTTCGCAGTGGGTAGCTACTAATGTAGGTGCAATCTTAAAAATATTTTCCAGCGCTTGCTGGTCATCAACCAGCATGTTGCCGGTAGATGCACCCATAAATACTTTGAGTCCGCAAACATTTGCCGGGTCAATTTTTACTATTTCTTCCAGATTATCGTTGGTGGCCCCCATATAAAATGAGTAATTGGCAAAACTGTTTTTGGCGCCCATCTCAAATTTTTCATCCAGTTTCTCCAGTGTAATGGTTTGGGGTTTTGTATTGGGCATCTCCATCAAAGAAGTTATACCTCCTACCACTGCCGCTTTAGATTCAGTGTAAATGTCTGCTTTATGGGTTAGACCTGGCTGACGAAAATGTACCTGATCATCGATAACACCAGGCATCAAAAATCCATTTTCTGCATCTATCACTGTGGTGTCTTCAGAAACTGCAAAATTAGGACGTTCCTCCTGGAAAATATCCTGAATATACTCTCCTTCAATAAGTATGGAACCTTTTTTAATCTCCCCTTCATTGATAATCTGCGCATTTATAATTAGTTTATTCGATTTCATAAGCAATAGTTTACAAAAGTTTAAAAAAAAGATATATCATTTACAAAATTACAGTTAAAGAACAGGGATTAACCTTAGTTTCTGCAGCAACTGTATTTTTTGGAAAAGACATTCGTTTCTATCTGAACTGGGTAAAAGAGAAAAATCAGGAGGCAGAAACTTGTTTAGAGTAAGATTTGAAAAGACTTTTTATTCGCAGTTGTATAACCCCTAATACGGCTTCTTTGAATATGCCTTTACTCATTTTTGACGTACCATGGGTTCGGTCTGTAAAAATAATTGAGATCTCCTTGATTCGAAAACCAAGTTTCCAGGTAATAAATTTCATCTCAATCTGGAAAGCATAACCAGTAAATTTTATTCTGTCAAGGTCAATGGCTTGCAAAACTTTGCGCTTGTAACATTTAAAACCCGCTGTGGTATCACGAATTTTCATCCGGGTGATAATTCTTACATAAGATGAAGCAAAATATGACATCAATACCCTGCCTATTGGCCAATTTACAACATTAACTCCGTTGATATATCTTGAACCTATTGCCAAATCACATTCATCATTGGCACATGCTGTATACAAACGTATCAGATCATCAGGGTTATGCGAAAAGTCGGCATCCATTTCAAAAATGTATTCATAATCTCTTTGCAATGCCCACTTAAACCCATGAATATATGCAGTGCCCAAACCCAGTTTCCCTTTTCTGGTCTCTAAAAACAAACTTCCCTGGTATTGCTTTTGAAGACTTCTTATAATTTCGTTGGTCCCATCATGAGAATTATCATCAATGACCAAAACATGAAAAGGTTTGGAAAGAGAAAAAATTTTTTGAAGAATATTTTTTATATTCTCCTTCTCATTGTATGTAGGAATAATGATCAGACTGTCAACCACCAATTATTAATTTTTAAATCGCATTAAAACTAATTCTACCTGTTAAACATCGCAGAGGGTGTTTTTATTGTTAGATAAAAGTATCGCTATGTGATCATAGACTTTTATAAATCCGAAACCTTATAATTTATGTAACCAAAAGTTTTTCAATGTATCAAATATAGTTTGTTTTACTTGCAATAATAATGTTGTCAAGTACCAAAATGTGTGGTTTGTTTACAAAAGATCAAAAAATATGACTATTTCGTCAGGGACGAGTTTTTTTATCAGAAAACCAAAAGCAGTAACTGTTTTGTTTTTTTATAGATGCTGACTAATGAATTTCTAAAAAATAAAGAGAACCTTGTTCACAAATATCAGGATCAGACCTGCAAAAAAAAAAATCATTTCCAAAATTCAATACAGATTTTCTTTTTTAAGCATAATCAAAATTATCAAAAAAAAATATTTTACAACCAAAATAAATTACTGGAGAATCTTCTTTATTTTCTAATCCTTTATGCCCCGTAATCAGTTTGGCAAAATGGAAAAACCCTTTAAAAAGAATACCGGGTAGCATTTGTTAAGATCAATCCATTAGCTGTTTTGATGAGGTCAAAAGTACTGTTTTGTTTTTAAAATCAGAAAAAAAAATTGAAGTATCAAATAAAGATTTCATTCTTTCATCCGCAAATCATTTGTATCTCAGGTTCGGTTGAAACTCCATGTTTGCTATTTTGGCTTCGCTGGGCTTATAAACTCGGTTTACTGGTGTATGTGTTTAACTGGCAAACATGTTCGTTGCACCGGTAAATAATTTGTCAGTAAAGGCCGGATTGAAATCGCATGTGTGAAGATTATTACCTCAACGTTTTTGTATGCCATAACACAATAATACATGGAGTTTTCAACAAATAAAACTACAATTATAAAAAAAGTAAGGTTTAGGCAAAAATGAAATCAGATAACCAGAATGCAGCATTTAAAAAGATTACTATACCATTTGTATAAAATTTGCGGTCTTTGAAAATATGTAATGATTTTCATTTTTACGAATATAAATTTGTGATTTATACTAATATTTTGGCGACCATGCAATGAAATCATTTCTGCCAAACAAATCAATTTAATTTGAAAAATAAAGAGAAGTCTTTTCTTTATTTTTTGAATCAACTATTCAAATTTTCAACAGAACAGTAGAAGTAAAATGTTCTGCAAATTACCTTTCATAAATAAAAAAAGGATGTAATTTTGCCCCTTAAAGTAAATCATAAACATAATATGGCAAAAGAAAAACCATCTATACCAAAAGGAACACGTGATTTTTCACCAGAACAAATTGCAAAACGAAACTATATTTTCGACAAGATTAAAAAAGTATATGAACTTTACGGATTTAAACCCATTGAAACTCCTGCAATGGAAAATTTATCTACCCTGATGGGGAAATATGGAGAAGAGGGTGACAGGCTGATTTTTAAAATACTCAATTCCGGAGATTTTTTACAAAAAGTTCAGGATACTGATCTGAAAGAAAAAAATTCGTTGAAACTCAGTTCACAATTGAGTGAAAAAGCACTGCGCTATGATTTGACTGTCCCTTTTGCCAGGTATGTTGTACAACATCAAAATGACATTACTTTCCCCTTTAAAAGATACCAGATACAACCTGTTTGGCGTGCCGACAGACCTCAAAAAGGGAGATATAGGGAATTTTTCCAGTGCGATGCAGATATTATTGGAAGCAATTCGCTGTTCAATGAATTTGAGTTGCTGCAGATGATCGATCTGGTTTTTCACGATCTGGGAATCAACATTACCATCAAAATCAATAACCGGAAAATATTGGCAGGAATTGCCGGTTTTATTGGGTTTGAAGACAAAATCACCGATATAACAGTTGCCATTGATAAACTGGATAAGATAGGCGTTGATAAAGTTAACCAGGAATTGATTGATAGAGGACTATCCTCAAATGCCATTAACCAGCTCCAACCCATTCTGAAACTAAGCGGCACTTCAGAAGAAAAAATATTGAAACTTGAAAGCATTCTCAAAGATTCTAAAACAGGTTTGAAAGGTATTGAAGAGATTAAAGAAATTTTAAACCTCATTGATGCAAGCCCATTGCAGTCAAAACTTGATCTTGACCTTACACTTGCAAGAGGACTTCATTACTACACCGGTGCCATCATTGAAGTAAAAGCAAATAATATAACCATGGGTAGTATTTGTGGTGGTGGCAGATACGATGATCTTACAGGGATTTTTGGACTCAACGGAGTATCAGGAGTGGGAATTTCTTTTGGTGCCGAAAGAATATATGATATCATGCAGGAAAATAATCTCTTTCCCGGTCAACTGGATACATTTACCCGCGTATTATTGATCAATTTTGGACTGGAAGAGCAAAAATATGCACAGCATATCCTTGACCTGCTCAGAAGCGAGAACATCAAAAGTGAACTGTATCCCGAAGCAGTAAAAATAAAAAAACAAATGCAATATGCCGATAAAAACAATATTCCTTTTGTCATTATTGTTGGAAAAGATGAAATAGAAACTGGAAAATTGTCATTAAAAAATATGAAGACCGGTGAACAGGAAAAGATGCCCGTTCATAAACTTATTGAGCATTTAAA
>CAYPFV010000036.1:0-21487 GCA_964410015.1 uncultured Bacteroidales bacterium | reverse complement strand
ATACATAAACAGTTGCTAAAGCAGACAGAGCAAATGAAGATCACACTTCTTACCATAGGCAAAACAGATCAGGACTATCTGAAAAGCGGCATAGAGATATACCGGAAAAGATTAAAGCATTACATCCCATTTGAGGTTAAAGAGATACCAGCACTGAGAAAAACATCAGCAATGAGCGTGGAATCTGTTTTGCGCAAAGAATCTGAAATATTGGAGAAACAACTGGCAAAGGCTGATCAGGTAATACTTCTGGATGAAAATGGAAAGCATATGGATTCTGCCGGATTTGCGGAGTTCCTTCAGCAAAAGATGAATGCATCCTTCCGCGAGGTGTTTTTTGTGGTAGGGGGTGCCTGGGGTTTTCACAACAGCATTTTACAACGGTGTCATGCAAAAATTTCATTGTCAAAAATGACATTTTCGCATCAAATGATCCGCCTTTTTTTCGTGGAGCAGCTTTACCGTGCTTTCACGATCTTAAAAGGCGAATCATATCACAATCCCTGATAAAGAGAGAAACCTGGTTGTTTTGAGCTGTCTTGCTTTGTGATTCTAGTTGTTGACCTCTTTTGTGCAGGCAATGGAAGCAATGGTGCCATCACCCACAGCAGTAGTGATCTGGCGGTATTTTTTGCTGATCACATCTCCCACTGCATACACTCCCGGGATACTGGTACGCATTTCATCATCTACTTTGATGTATCCCCAGTCATCTGTTTCTATAGGATCGTTAATGAATTCGGTGTTGGGTTTCATTCCCACAAAAACAAACACTCCATCCGTTTCGAGCATCCTGGTTTGCTTTGTTTTCAAGTCTTCCAGTTTTACTCTCATTTTGTCGGAACCATTTTTATAAAATCCGCGGGGTTCATGTTCGAGCAACACGTCGATTTTCGGGTCGGCATAGCATTTTTCCTGTGCCGATTTGTTGGCAGTAAGCATAGGTAGTTGTTGCACCATAGTAATCCGGGAAGCAAATTTGGAGATAAACTCCGATTCTTCCACTGCTGTGTTGCCACCACCTATGATGACCACTTCCTTATCGTGGTAATATTTGGCATCACAGGTAGCACAGTAAGAGATTCCTTTTCCGTAATACTCTCTTTCTCCGTCAATATTGAGGTACCGGGGTGAGGCACCGGTAGAAATGATGATCTTTTTTGCCTTTATGGTTTCATATCCATCTATTACTACTTCTTTATTTATCAGGTCTACCTTGTTAACATCCACTGCCAATTTAAATTTTACGCCCGCATTTTTAGATTGCTCCGACATATAGTGGGAAAGCATGAATCCTGGTTGGGGATCAATAAACCCGGGGTAGTTAGATACCTGATGGGTGGTGGTTACCTGCCCGCCCGGCAGCGCCTGATCAATAAGGACGGTATCGATCTTGGCCTGTGCCAGATAAATACCTGCTGCCATACCGCCAGGACCAGCACCCAACACGATAACGTCGGTTTCTGTAATTACAGGTTTAATTTTTTCTCTGATGGTTTCTGCACGCTCTGCAGAAATCAAACGATCAAGGTTTTTAACTATCTCCGTTTTTTTGATGCCCCCTATGAGCCTTTCGCCTGTTTCTTTCCCGTTTTTATAAAAAATAAGGGTTGGCGAAGACTTTACACCTAGCTTCTCCGCTAACTCCCGGTTGCCCTGCCTGAACATTTTTACAAATTGAATATCTTCACCATAGAGTCCTGCAAGACTTTCAAATTTTGGCGCTAATGCTTCACACGGCGGACATTCTGTCGAATAAAAATCCAGTACCAGATTTTCGTGATCCTTTAATTGTTGTTCGAATTCTTCTTGTTTTATTTCTTTCATTATTTTTTGAGTTATTTTTATGGATTTATATATGTATGTATATAGATGTACTGTTTTTTTGAATGCGCAAAATTACTATCAAAATGGTTGCCAAAAAAAAATTTTGTCAAATTGGCATTGTTATTTGGTTCTGTTGTCATAGCAATCAATTGAAATATCTTGTTGTTTTGTTTGCAGGGAAAAGCCGTTTATTTTTACGTGCAAATGCAAATGTTTTGTATGATGCGATGATTTTTCATTGATCCCGGTTTTATTGATCCTTATGTATGCTGCTGCCAATGTAATAGACAAAGATTTGAACAAAGTACCAATCAGATCGTTGTAAAAAACTATGAAACCACCCAACGTGAAGTTAAAGCGATAAAAATCGTCAATAAAACCACATTTGCCTTTTTAAAACCAATATAATTGCTAAATTTATCGAAATAAAAACCTATTATTCATCAAACAACAAGGTAAATGATCAAAAAAGTTTTGGTTGCCAATCGCGGTGAAATAGCCGTTAGGGTTATGCGATCCTGCCGCGAGATGGGTATCCGTTCCGTAGCGGTTTATTCTGATGCCGACCGAAAAGCGATGCACGTATTGTATGCCGATGAGGCTTTTCATATCGGAGCATCCCCCTCCACGGAATCTTACCTGAATATGGAAAAGATACTGGAGGTAGCAAAAAAAAGCAATGCAGATGCGATTCATCCCGGTTATGGTTTTCTTTCGGAAAATGCACTTTTCTGCGAAAAATGCCAGGCAGCCGGGATTCAGTTTATTGGTCCGGATGCATTTGCCATATCCCAGATGGGCGATAAAATTACAGCCCGCAAAACCATGATCAAAGCGGGTGTGCCAGTGGTGCCAGGCACCGAAGAAGCCATCTCGTCAGAAGAACAGGCACTTCAGATCATAGACAAAATCGGTTTGCCTGTAATGATCAAAGCCTCTGCCGGCGGTGGCGGAAAAGGGATGCGCCTGGTGAAAAAACAAAAAGATATCAAAAGCTCCCTCAGGGCAGCCCGCTCAGAGGCAAAATCTGCTTTCGGCGACGATGCGGTGTATGTAGAAAAGTATATTGAATCGCCTCACCATATCGAGTTTCAGATTCTGGCCGATAAACATGGCAATGTGATCCATCTTTTTGAAAGAGAATGCTCGGTACAACGGCGCCATCAAAAAATCATCGAAGAAACTCCCTCCCCTATCCTTACAGATCAGGTGAGGAATGAAATGGGAAAAGCAGCAGTAGCTGCAGCCAAAGCAGTTGGATATGTTGGAGCTGGTACTATCGAGTTTATTGTGGATAACCAACTTAACTATTACTTTCTTGAGATGAACACCCGGCTGCAGGTTGAGCACCCTATTACAGAAAGGGTGGTGGGAATAGACCTGGTAAAAGAACAAATCCGCATTGCTTCGGGTAATCCCCTTTCCTGCAAACAGGATGAACTCAAACAAAACGGACATGCCATAGAATGCCGGGTTTATGCCGAAGATGCCACACAAAATTTTATGCCTGCACCCGGAAAGGTAACCCACATCACCATACCCTACGGTGTGGGCGTTAGGGTAGACGGTTATATTTATGAAGGGTTTGAAATACCTATGTATTACGATCCTCTTATTGCCAAACTGATTGTTTGGGGCAGAAACAGAGCAGATGCCATAGAACGTACCATCAGAGCTTTACAGGAATTTAAGATCGCAGGGGTAAAAACCTCTTTGCATTTTCTTGAAAACATCATGACTGCCCCTGATTTTGTAAAGGGCAATTATACAACCCATTTCATTGAAGAAAACATGCAACACCTGATGATCAATCATGATGAATGCGATAACGATTGTGAAAACATGGCAGTGATTGCTGCTTTTCTTGAGTATACCGCACGCATGGAAAAAGCTTCTCCTGCTGAAATGACCGCACTGAAAAACAACTGGAAAGATTACAGCAGGATCAGAAGTGTGCTAAAACTTTAAACATCCAATTCTTATGTCATACGAGGTAAAAATCAATAACAAAGTAAAAAAAGTAGAACTTGTAAAATGGGAGGGTTCTTTTGTAAACATCATCGTGGATAGTATAGAGTATAAAATTGACTTTGTAAAAGTGGGACAGGGCAACTTTTCCATCCTTCACGCAAACAACTCCCACAACGTAGAACTGATACCGGGTGAAAATGTTAAGAAATACACGGTTAATACCACCAAACGATCTTATGAGGCTGAGGTGATCGATGCCGAATCGAAATACAGGTCTTCGCGTTTGAAAGGATTGGAAGAGGATGCAGAAAACACCATTGTAGCCCCTATTCCCGGAAAAGTAGTGAAAATACCGGTATCTGCCGGTGATAAAGTAGAGATGGGACAGACCCTCATAATAATTTCTGCCATGAAAATGGAAAGCGAATACAAAGCAAAAAAAGATTCTGTAGTAAAGCAGATCAATGTAAAAGAAGGTGATAATGTAGAAGCACGCAAGGTAATGATTGTGCTGGAATCAATTGAATAAAAACTGAAAATACTTGTGAATATGAATACAGTTGATAAAATTGACCGACTCTCGAAGATGCATCAGGCCGCAGAATTGGGAGGCGGCAGGGAAAAGATTGATAAAATTCATGCCTCGGGGCGCAAGACCGCCCGCGAAAGGATCAAAGAACTGTTGGATAACGGAAGCTTTGTTGAGATTGACAAATTTGTAGTCAACACCAATGAAGATTTTAAAATGGAAAAAATACCCGGCGATGGCATTGTGACGGGTTACGGTAAAATTGACGGTCGTCTGGTGTATGTTTTCGCACAGGATTTTACCGTTTTTGGTGGCTCACTGAGCCGCTCCAATGCCAACAAGGTAATCAAAATCATGGATATGGCAGTTAAGATGGGTGCACCACTCATCGGACTCAACGACAGCGGCGGAGCACGCATACAGGAAGGTGTGGATAGTTTGGCAGGATATGGCGATATATTTTTCCGCAATGTACGTTCCAGCGGAGTAATACCACAAATCAGCGCTATACTCGGTCCCTGCGCCGGTGGTGCCGTATATTCGCCTGCCATTACCGACTTTATTTTTATGACTCGCAAAACCAGTTATATGTTCGTTACCGGACCAGATGTTATCAAAACCGTAACCCATGAAGAGGTGACCAAAGAAGAACTGGGTGGAGCCATGACACACAATGCCAAAAGTGGTGTGGCACATTTTACCGCCGACGACGATGAACAGGCCATGATGATGATCCGCGAACTGATCGGTTTTCTCCCTTCCAACAATATGGAAGACCCACCAGTAAAACCCTGCACCGATTCCCCACACCGTGAAGAATTGAAGTTGCGCGATCTTATCCCTGCCGATCCTAATAAACCTTACGACATGAAAGAGATCATCGTGGCAGTTGCTGACGATTATAACTTTTTTGAAGTACATGCTCACTATGCACAAAACATCATAGTAGGTTTTGCACGCCTCAATGGTAAAACGGTGGGTATGGTTGCCAATCAGCCTGCTATGCTTGCCGGTGTTTTGGATATTGATGCCTCAGTAAAAGGCGCCCGTTTTGTACGTTTTTGCGATTCTTTCAATATACCCATTATTACTTTTTGTGATGTACCGGGCTTTTTACCAGGTGTTGACCAGGAGCTTGGGGGAATTATCAGACACGGGGCAAAACTCATGTATGCTTATGCTGAAGCCACTGTACCCAAAATAACCGTAATCACCAGAAAATCTTATGGCGGGGCTTATGTAGTTATGGCAAGCAAGCATCTGGGTGCAGATGTAAATTATGCCTATCCTACAGCCGAAATTGCTGTGATGGGACCCGAGGGAGCGGTTAATATTTTATACCGCAACAAACTCAACGACCAGGAAAAAGTAAAAACCACCGAAGAATATAAAGAGAGATTCTGCTCTCCCTACAAAGCAGCAGAGTCTGGTCATATTGATGAAATCATTTTTCCAAGGCAAACACGTCTGAAACTGATACAGGCACTGGAAATGACCGAAAACAAGCGGGAGGTGGTTCCCGCTAAAAAACACGGGAATATTCCCTTGTGATTTGCCTGGAATTTTTGTGAAATTTTTCTAAAAAAAGGCAGGGATCGTATCCCTGCCTTTTTTATTGTCTGGTGTGTTTTCAAAAACCTGAGTTCTTATCCCAATCAAGCGGAGGGGCTAAGAACACTGCCCATTAGCCTAACCGCGTTATTTACCAAAATCAGAGTTATCACCTTAAAACTTCACAAAACTACCCTGGAGTTTTTGATTTCTGGTTTGCAGATTCACAATGTACATCCCTTGCTGCAGAGAAGAAATATCTATTTCCTGGTTTTGTTTATCGTGCAGTTCAACTACCCTAATGCGTTCACCCAGCATATTGTAAATCTTCACAGTCATTTTTTCGTGATCAGCAAAGGGTATATCGAGGTATATTTTTTCTTTGGCAGGGTTGGGATATATGTTCAGGTTTCCCTCACTCCAATGGTTTTCATCCACCTGCATACCCGGTCCCAGTTCTATCTGATCGGCTGGTCCGGTAATACCATAAACCCTTTCTGCGGCATACACAGTGATGAGTTCGCCGGTAAATGTATGGGTGTATGAGGTACCTTGTCCGATGATCTCTGTAAGTTCTTCATCAGCAAACCATCTGAGGGAATCGCTTCCCATTGCTTCGATGGTGATCTGGTTTCCCGGGTCTGTGTCTACCTGCTCCATTTCTACGGGCAAAATCATGGGTTGTGCAATGATTACCAGATCGTCTGCCAGCGAGCTCCCTTGACCGGCTTCGCTAAACTGCTGAATTCCGAAATGGTACTTTCCTGATTGTTCGATTTCGAAGCTGTTTTCCATAAGTTTGTAAGGTCCATCGGGGTCGCTTATGGATATTTCCTCTGCGATGGTTTGGTTCATTGCTTCCGGGAAGGGCGAATTGCCGAAGGCGAGTTTCAGGTTGTGGTCTCCTGATCCGAGGCGGTAATAGAAAGCCGCCTTGTAGCGTAGTTCTTCATTCAGGTCGTAGCATCCGCTGATTACCCAGTCATTGGCGGATGTTGTGGTATTTCCGGTAAAATAAACCAGGTAATTGTCTCCGCTATACGATAGTCCCGGGTCGTCTACCCTTATACCCCAGTATCTGTCGTCGTTGTTTACGTTAAAGATGCTCCAGTCGGTCTGGCGCAGGGAAAAAATGTTTTCGAAATCCTGGATAAACCAGCTTCCGGGTTGTTGCAGATCCACCCTGCTGGCAAAGATCGCAAAGCTGCCATGATCATTGCTTTCCACATCATCATCGGGTATTTCAAGTTCATAGTCGACCGAAACACGTCCCTGTCCGGTCATATCGGCATCAAAGAAAACATCTGTTTTTCCCAGGGGTTCCAGTTCCGGGGTTTCCAGCGTAAGGGTTTGTTCACCGGTGTTACCTGCTATGGCAACCTGCATTTGACCGGTGGGCAGCGTTTCCGAACCCAGATTGAGCAAAGATGCCCTTACAGGGGTTTGCTGGTCAAACTCGCACGGAGTTACCTCTGCCTCTATTGTGTTGATGACAGCATCTGTAGCAGGCGCTGTTTTCAGTGCCAGATCATCTACAAAAATAAAGCGGTGAAATTCGGGACTGTAAGCATGCCAGGCAAAAAAGTAATTTCCCGTTTCAGGAACAGAAAAAGCATAGCTAACCCTTCGGAAATTTTGATTGATCATTTCTTCTTTTACATCCAGTACTTCAATGATATGGTCGGGATGGGGCTGAGAAGCAACAGCAAAATCCATACTTTCAGGATAATCGGCAGAGAAGATGCGGTAATAATAACTTACATTGTAAACCGTTTCCGCTTCTAAATAGGCACAGGAGGAAAATAGCCAATCATTGGCATTGCTATTTTCATTATAATTATAATAAAGTACTTTTTTTCCTGAGAAAGAAAAGTTTGTGAAGTTTGTGCCCAAATCCCAGGTAAAGCCGTCGTTATTTTCATCAAGAAAACTAAAACCAGTTTCATCCAGGTTTTCATAGTCTTCAAAAGTGATGTATATGTCTTCTGTTTTTGGAAACATGGTAGTATTACGGAATTTTACTTCCAGCGAATTATTTTCATGTATGGGTTCTTCTGCCTCTTCCGGAAGTTCTACCGAAGCTTCGAGTGTATACTCACCGTATTTTCTGAGATCCACATTCACATCAAAGGAAACCACATCACCAGTATTCATTGTCATTTGCTGAATATCTTCACCTGTTTCACTTACGTTGCCATCGGGGTCGGTTATCCTGTAAGTAAGTGTTACCGGATAATCAAAGGATTCGTTTCCTGTATTTTTATAGGAAAATCTTACCGGAGTAGATTCTGAGACCTCACATGCATCTGATTGAACCTGAATAGAATCCATGGCAATATCGAGGTCATAATTGCGGGTAATGCTAAAGTCATCGAGATAAATCCAACCCTGGTCGGCATCACTGTAATGATGAAAACCGATGTAGTAAGTTCCGTTTTCAGGAGGACTGAAAGTAATGGTTGCTTTCTGGTAGTCGAGGCTAGTGCTGAAAGTTTCATCCCACAACAGTTGCTGCATGTTTTCCGAATCCTGGGATGTACCCAGATAAACATCCATTTTTTCGGTAGCACTTGATGTGCGGCCGGTGTAGTAAAAGTTAAGGAGATACTTTTCATCTTTGTTCATCTGTAAGCAATTGGAGAAGACCCAGTCGTCTGCTGCTTCTTCGGTGTTTCGTCCTGATCTTAGAGAAACATCACCCGAAAGGGCAAAATCATTATTCTTTCTCAGCACCCAGGTAACAGGAGAGTCAGGTGAATACATATCGTTGTTGGTATTCTCATACCACCACCCCATAAAGGGATCCATCAGCCGGCTGTGTCCATCAATTTCAGTCATCTCAAAATCATTAAAATACAAATCTCCGTTTGTGAGATCAACAGTGGTATTTCTGATCATATCTGTCAGGGTGTCATTAGCAGGTTTTTCATCATCCGGATGTAAGACCAGAGCGTTGAGTTGGTAAATGGTATTCAGTTGAGAAAGATCCACTTCAAAAGAAACCGTGTCGGTTGCCTGCGAAGGCAGTAGTTCCTGATAGTCGATCTCGTGAAGGGTACTCTCTCCTTCCTCATTTGTGGATGTTAGTTGAAGGGTTGCCTGATCAATGTCGTTGGTACCCCGGTTTTTAATCACAACCTCAACGGGTGTTTGTTCATCAAAAGCATTACATCCAAAAGTTGTCTGATCAATGGAAAGGATGGCAAGATCTGTATTTTCTACTTTTTCAATGGTAACATCATCTATAAAGCTTTGAAAGGCTGAGGGAAGGTCGGAATCTACGTGAAATCCTATATGGAAAATACCGGTATGCGGGGCAACGACAACATATTCACGATGCGTGTATTCAAATTTATCAATGTATGTGTAGCCAAACTGTTGCAGAGTATCCTCTACCTGTGTACCTTCCATCAGATAGATGTTATACTCGTCCTCGTCGTTGGTGCCTTGTGTGGAGGTGAAAAAACTGATGCGGTAGGAGTTTCCTTCTTCCATTCTCAGGCAGTTGGTGATGAGCCAATCGTTGGTAACGCCGGGAGTACCATCTTCGGATTCGCCTCTGTAGAAATTCATACTGTTGGGGGGCGAATAAGACTGCCCTGCCAAACTATGGTGCCTCCAGGTATAAGGATCGTTGTTTACATTGATGATAGTCCAGCTGATATCTTCTTCGCTTTCCAATCCGTCGAAGTTGGTAAAAAATGACTGTACTTCAAGGTCTACAAGCGAGTTGTTTGCAGATAAAACGGATTGATTGTTGTCGGGTTTTTGGTCGTTGGGCAGCAGTGTGGTGAGGGTAAGTTCGTATTCACCATATAAACTCATATCCACAGTAAACTCTTTTTCACCTTCTTCGAGTGATTGCAGTGTGTCATTAAAAGTTTCTGTGTACTGGAAAGTCTGGTCTGTATCGAAATGATAAACCTCCAGCTGAAGATCGAAGTTTTCCTGAGGTTCTAACCCCATGTTTTCAAAGGAAGCCGTAACAGATGTTTCTGCCGAGAAATCACAACCGGAAGCATTGATGGTAAGATCATCTGCTGCAATGTCGTTAAAAACCATTCGCTCCACGATAATATTGTCGAGATAGATAAACCTGTGATCAGGTTGGCTGGTTACCTGAAAAGCGATGAAGTAATTACCTTCTTCTTCAACGGAGAACTGTGGCAATTGGGTCATAAACTCTTCATTATCAAAATTTTCTAGATCAACAAGCAGTTCAGTAAAGTCATCGGGATTATCTGATTGCCCGATCCATACCTTCATACTTTCGGGAAAGTCTGATGACCAGGCTCTGTAATCGAAAGAAAGGCGGTAGTTCTCTCCCGGGGTCAAAAACATACAATTACTGATCAACCAGTCGTCGGCTTGCTGTTCTGTTTCTACTCCATCATCGGAGGGGTTAAGTACACCGTATCGCATGGAGTTGGCGCCATCACTGGCAAACTGGTTCTCTCCGTCGGCCACACGCAGCATCCATGAAGAACCATCGTTATTAGCATTGATGATCTGCCAACCGATTTCTGTAATCTCTGCAATTGCTTCGAAACTATTTTCGTAACTATCTGCTGAAACCACCCAGCTATCGGAAACGATCTGTCTTTCAAAATGATTGTTGGCAGGTAACATGTCGTTGGGGTGATTTACAGATGCAGAGAAATTAAATTCAAATCCATCGGAGAGGTCTGCGAAAACTTCGAGGTCTTCCTCCATTCCTGGTTCCAGGTTTTCCAGTTCGATGGTTCCTTCAGAGAGTATATCACCACTCTTGTTTGTAACCAAATAATCGACCTCTATATCCTGTACGGCTTGCTGACCTTTATTTTCAATGGTAATAAGAGAAGGGGTTTGTTCTGAGAAGTTACAACCGGAAACCATAACGTTAAAATCGGTAATAGCCAGGTCAACATCTCTTTCGGCAATGCCTGAAATGACAAGAGAGAAAGACTGTCGTTTGTTTTGCTCATTGATCAGGTCTACGAGTTGTCCTTTATGAGTTACCTCTACCAGGTATTCACCAGGTTCGGGGAGCATAATTTGAATTTTTTCTACGTTATCTGCCAGGTTATCGCCTTGTGTGGCAGCGTCAGCAGGATTATCAGGGTCGAGTTTCCAGGGATAAAAAACCTGCTGGTCTTCCACTCTGGTGATTCTCAGATCAAGGTCATTGACCAGGGAAGGTGTTCTTGCGTTGAGTTGGGGTTCCATTTCCTCAGCAGGTACGTCCGTCCATACAAGGGTTGCTTCCAGTGGTTTGCTTCCATTGGAGTAAACAGTTCTGGAATAAGAAGGCACTTCATCCTGCACCAGGTTTCTTTCCTGTATGATAGTGTTGTTATCTTTTTCGGGCAATATTTTTGCCGCTGCCTCTATATCAGGTAATCCCCAACCGTATTTATAATCAGGTCCCGGGTGAGGGCCTGCTTCTCTGGCGGTATGTATGGCAAGCGCTTTCACCGTTGATGCTCTGAGATAATCTCCATAGAGGCGGTGGTTGAGTTGCTGCAGCAGGATCAGAGAGCCCGTAATGGTAGGTGCTGCCATAGAGGTACCGGTAAGTCCGTTATAGCTTTGATCGTTATCTACCCATGTAGAGAACAAACCTTCGCCTTTGGCAGAGAGGTCTGGTTTGATACGTCCGTCGTCGGTTGGTCCGGTGCTGGTAAATTCAGAGATCTGAACGCTTTGGGGATCCGAATAATCAGAGGCATCTGCTACCGAACCAATGGTTAAAACATTTTTTCCCAGTACCAGCGGCGATATCATATCATACCCTTGTTCTCCACCGTCGGGTATCCTGTAATCTGTTGATTTTACCCAGGCACCCACTTCATGGTCGTAAACATTGTGTTCTTCACCCTCTTCCGGGCCGGTATCCTGGCCATCATTTCCGGCTGCATGCACCTGCAGGTAATAAGGTGCCAGGTAAGTGATTTCATCTCTCACCCTTGTTTCTTCGGAATAAAAACCGAATTTATAATCTTCGGTCTCGCTCACGCGAGTATCACCATACCACCACCACTGGTTGGTCATAAAGAGCCATCCTGTTGGCCTGCCATAAGAGTGATTAGAAATAAGCAACCCGTTGGCAGCAGCTTCAATCATCTCTGTTTCATCTTCGGTAAAGGTATATGCGTTGAGGTTGGCCTGGGGCGCCATCCCCTTGGCGGTAGGTACCATCCCTGCCGAAATCATAGTACCTGCCACATGATTGGCATGGCCGTTCATATATCCATCATCATCCATTTGTGTGGTACGTCCGCCAAACTCCTGGTGGGTATGCCGGAGTTTACCAGCATCCCAAATACCCAGGGTCATATCTTCTCCGTTGAGGTCGAGTTCAGATTCTCCGTCACTCCAAAGGTTGTCGGTTTTTAGTGTGCGGGCACCAAACAGGTTGTAGGTTTGATAGTAAACAGGCTCTCCGTGTTTGCTTAAACCCATAAGCTGAACAGTAACCAGGGAATCGCGGTAGAGCGTATCACCTGCCTCGCGTGCAAAGAAAGATTTTCTATCCGCCTGATTCTGTTCCCATTTAAAACTGTTCTCAACCCACAGGTTTGAAAGTTTTTTTACTCTGTCGGCAGGTATCTGCTCGCTGGGTCTGAACTTTTGTGCAGAAAGTAAAATGGGAAAGATAAAAAACACGAGTGTAATATATCCTTTCAGGATTGTCATTTTTTTCATTGTACAGTAGGAGTTGTTATTGATATTCTGTTTTTTTTATGAACTGCATAGCAGTATAGGGTTTTACCGCTAATTATTTTTTCCATGATTTTTTTATCTGCTTGTATGCAACAATAGATACAAAATGTATGATGTGTTGAAAAAACGATTATTGTTTGATAAAAGACCTGGTTTCCGATCCTTTGTCGAAGATCACACTGATAAAGTATACGCCGTTTTGAAGATGAGATACAGGCAATATTTTCTGCTGGGAGACGGGTTCCGCTTTCATTAATAATTGTCCTTTGGTGTCTGATAAACGAACCTCAACAGGGATCTCTTTAAATGTTAATTTCAGATTTTTGCTGGCAGGGTTGGGGTATACAGCGAATTTCTGTTGTTTGGAAAAATTATGAATCTGGGTACCCAAAGAAAAAACCAGGTTGTATTGCTCAAAGAAAGAGGGTGCTTCTGCCGTTACGGATATGGTGGCGGTTCTTTGCTCCTCTTCTCCATTGATATCGGTTACCTGATCGATCATATGAGAAGCAAAAGGGCTTTGCGTAGTAGCTTCCACAATTGGATTCTGGTTGTCTGTGGGAACATGATCGATCTGATAGTTAAACACTTCAGGGTCAAAATTTTCAAATACATCTCCATCGATCAGAATCTCCTGCAGCAGTGCATTGGTGTGTTGCTTACGCATGTGTATGGTATATAATGCTGAATATTCAGTATCTTCACTCACAACGGAAATTTCGGTTTTTCCCCAGTATCCACCCGGTTCGGGTGACTGAAATTCAGAAACTGTTACCGTAGCATTTTCATCGCTTGCCAGGGCGGTGACCTCAGGAAATTCTTCATCGTAAGGAACGATGTATTCATATTCGAAGGTTTGACTATCAAAATTTTCAAGTTCATTGCCATCCAGAAAGATATTGACAAGGGTTGTATCATTATTCATCAGGCGAAAAGTAAATGCATATTCACGTTGGTTGCTTTCATCTTCCGAAGTAACCACTACACTGGCGGTTCTGTCTTCCTCACTGCCTGTTAAAGAAGTAGCCTGACTGATTAGCACCTCGGCAAAACTGCTGGCAGGTGTTGCATCCGTTTCAGGAACTTCGGTGGTAGCATGGGGAAGAGAAACAAGATATTGCAAAGTTTCCGGGTTGAAATCAGAAAAAGGCTCGTTGTTAAAAGATACCGACTGCAGGTTGGCATTGGAAGAGGGTTGCCGGAGTTTGATAAGAAAAACATCAAAGCTGCCCCAGGAATTAAAAGTTGTTTCATCATAATTAAAAACATCCTGAAACCGACCGATAACATAAGTATGCATCTGAGGCGAAACCGCCATCTGACCGACAGCATCATTGGTATTGGAACCGTAATTCATGGCCTGCAATATGTTGCCCTCCGTGTCGGCAGCTGCCCAGAAACCATCCGTAGATTCCTCAAGAGAAGTAAGCGAAATATCTTCATTGAATTGCATTGTGCCCCTGAAATTACCAGCTAACATAAAATTATCATCTTCGGTATAGATCAATGATTTTATTTCGTCATTTTCCTCCGGATCACCATAGTTTTTCCCCCACTCCCATTCATGGGTATCACCATTGATTTTTATGATGAAACCATCACTACGAACCGGATTTTCGGTTAAAAGAAAAGCACCCGGACCAATTAAAATATCTGTCCTGTAAGACCCTGCCAGATAAATATCCTGTTGTGCATCAAATTCCAGGTCGAAGCATCTAACGCCAGTAATAAGATCTGCTTCTGTTTCCATGAAAAGATGCGACTGATAGTTTCCCTGCAGATCGAACTCAACCAGTGCAAAACCGCCCTGGCCGGGTCTGGCAGATATGTTTCCGTTGATGTTGAGGGTATCGGTATACCGAACCGTAAAATACAATTCATCCTGCTGGTTTACATTGATAGCCATGGCATTTTCGGTGCCACCCAATGCGGAATTCCAGTGCCATTGATAAGCTCCGTTGGCATCGAGTTTAAAGACCAGTGCGTTTCCAAGATTTTCAAACGGGGTAGGGTCTTTCACTTCCATACCTGCAATATTTGCAGAATTTCTGAATCCGGTAGACATATAAACGTTTCCGTAGTCATCAACAGCAAGCCCATGCGTGCCGCCCACAGTTACAAACCCTGTAGCATTGCTGGTAGTGATAGGTTTTACCCATTCCAAAACACCGTTATCCGTGTATTTGGCAATAAAAAAAGACCGATATTCAGCATTGAGAGTGATTTCGGAAAAATCAACGGATCCGAAAACTGTTTCACCTCTGAAATCACCCAACAAATAAATGAACCCATCTTTGTAAACACTCTTAAAACCGTTTACACCCTGAAGGCCATCTGCCTGGGCGGTTACTGTCCAGAGCGTTTGGTTATCAGGTGATATTTTTGAAAAGAAAAGACTGTTTCTGGTCGAACCTACCTGCAAGGTATCCTCGTTGATAGCCAATTGTGTTTTAAAAAAACCTGTGATGTATGCATTGCCATCAGTATCTGTGGAAACTCCTTCTCCAAATAAAACATCCGGAGCACTCACATGATTGATCCAGTGGGTAAGATTTTGCTGTGAGAAACTTTGAGCGTGAAAAATAAGCGTAAAAATGATAATCAGTATAGTAATATTTCTTTTCATGGCGAGAAAATTTAAAAGCAAACCGATGTTTAGCATTTTGGTTTTATCATGATAACTTTAGTTTTGGTGATTTTTCTTTCAAAGAATAAGAAAAAAAGTTTACAAATATATGCATTTGCTGGTAAAACCAGGAATACCAAGGGTAGATGAAGCAAGGTAAACAAAAATAAGAAATCAACTTATCGATAAAATAGTTACCTCCAACTGTGAAAGCAGTGGTTTTCACTATAATTATTATTCCGGCAGTTTTTTATTTTCCAGTGGAAAGAAAAATACAGGTCGAATCCACTTACAGAAGAGGGAGTAAAAATTTGATTGGCAAGGTTGGTACCAATAGTAAAAAATCCCATCCTGAATGCCAAACCGGGCCGTAACTGCCGGTAGCGATATAATGAAACTGGTGCGGATAGTGCAAACCTTGCTGTTTCATAGCGCGGAGTGAAAATTAGTTGCGAAGGACGAGCCACCCTGGGTCGGAAAAGCGGAAGATCCTGAATGAGCAACAAACCCAGAAAAGCGTTTCTGCCTGCATAATAATCTGCCTGCATACTGATTGCGGAAGGTAGATACAACCAATATTCCTCATTGGGGGTGTTTTCTATACTGCCGTTGATCAAGCTGTTCTGAAAGTCTTGTATCAACTCATCCAGGTTGTCGTAATCAGCCAATGAAGGGTTTTCAGAGACCAGTTCAGCATTCTGTGCTTCAACTGATCTTGTATTTTGCTGCCAGGAAATGGCGCCCATGTCGAGCAGTGATACTCCTGCCATAAAATCATACGCCTGAGAGGTATTTCTGTTGCGTAAGCTTCTCAAATGGGGTCTTATTTCCTGGTCAGGAGGTTTAATCCAACTCATGCCCAGATCAAAAGCCATCCCTCTTCCCTTTATCAGGTTTTCAGTGGTGATTTGAAACTGGTTCTGCGCCAGAGGAAGGGCGAACTGAACCGAAACATTTACGTTATCTACTTGAATGTTTCTGTCGCTGTGCACGCCATACGAGATTTCGTCTGCTTGTATTGCAACCGATTGAATCCCCCATAAACGTTTTACAGTAAGACCTGCAACAATTTTCTCAGCAGAGTGGTTATGGGTAAGGTTCAGGGCATAGGTGAGTCCGGCTTCTGTCCATCCCATAGATGCTGCGTTAGAAGGAGAAGGTTCTGAAAATACAATATCCTGTAAAGAAGGGTAGGAAAGTCCTTCCACAAAAAATGTAACAATACTGGATGGGATATTTAGAATATGGGAAACATTCCTGATGCCTGAGGTGAATCCGATAGAATGTTGGTTGAAAGTAAAACGGAAGGCAGGACCATTCATGCGGAAATGCTGATAAGCATAATCTCCGCCTGGAAGAGGGCCTCCGGGAAACAGATCACCCTGAAAGAGATTGTCAGATGGTTGGCTGCTGAACATAGCCATGGGACTTATCGTGGTTAGATCAGTCTGGTAATACGTATTCCAAAACCCCCCGGAAGTTGTGAAAAGACTGAGATCAAAGCACCATGGATTGGCAAAAACAGTGGCAGGATTGATGCTGGCTCTGTTAATGCCTGATTGACTATCAGAAACAATACCAGGCATATCCTGCCCTTTCGCAGTAAAGGCAGCAATAAGAAATGGCAAAAGAATGCTGTACAGCAATCGCAACGGATAAAATGGAGTTTTCAAAACGAAAATACCTGTCAAAATAAAAATATGCAAGATTCAACGTTTCCCCGTGTCAAATGTTTTTGCATGACAGTAAGTAAGATAGTAATAGGAAACGCATATATAGTTATCATGCCGGTGTCAGCAGGAATACCGGAAATGAAAATAACCATCAACCACCATCTTACTGAAGGGGAGTGAATTTGTTGGTAACAATAACTGTTACATAACGTGAACAAATTGCTCCTTTACCTCAAAAAGTATTTCATCACCTACCTTTGCATCTTTATTGGAATGCATGAGCAGGTCGGTAAAGTCTCCGTCTGAATTTCTAACCCTGCAAATAAATTCGTAGTATTCGCCATAAAACCGCAAGGATACAATTTCTCCTTTGAAAGCATTCCTGCCATTGCCGACAAAAATAAATGCTTCGGGTCGTATGCTGAGGTTCACTTTTTTCTGTTCTGAAAAGGAATGGTTGAAGGGAATTTTCCCAATGGGTGTTTGAAGTCCATCGGAAACGGTTAAAGCACTGATCAGGTTTGTCTTCCCAAAAAAACCTGCTACATATTGATTGACAGGATGATGGTAAATGGTATGAGGTTTACCCGTTTGGACAAGCTCACCTTGCCTGATGAGCGAAATGGCATCTGCAATGGCCAAGACATCCCTGGGTTCGTGAGTAACAAAAACCGAGGTAGTTTGTGATTTTTTGATGATGTTGAAAATATCGTCACGCATTTGATTTTTCCGCATGCTGTCTATATTGCTGAAAGGTTCATCGAAAAGGATCAGTTCGGGTTGGGGGGCCATGGCTCTGGCCAGTGCCACCCGTTGCTTTTGTCCCCCTGAAAGCTGATGGGGGTATCTTTTCTCCATCCCTTGAAGACCTGTAAGTTGTAGTGCCTGACTGGTTTTATCGGAGGCTGTTTTTTTGTCAAACCTAAACAGACCGAACATAATATTCTCCCATACAGTTTTGTGAGGAAACAAGGCATAATCCTGAAATACAATACCCACCTTTCTTTTCTGGGGCGAAACAAATATACCTTCTCCGGCCACTGTTTGTCCGTTCAAAACAACCGCCCCAGCTGTAGGGACTTCGAATCCGGCAATCAACCGCAGCAGGGTTGTTTTTCCGCAACCGCTTTCACCCAGCAAAGCATTGATCTCGCCTTTGCGCACTGTGAGGTTAAAACCTTTCACGGCCCATTCTTTAGACCCATCATAACGTTTTCCGAGATTTTGAAGTTGAAGAATGTTCATCTGTTTATAATTTGATTAAGTCGGTCAGATGCCTGCCCCGTTCTTTTCTTAAGGGGAAGCTCGCCAAAACTCCGGTTTTGTCTTTTTGTCCATGCCACGAAATCTAATCATCCGCGTGTGTGTCAATAATATTGTTATGGCTCGGTTCATCTTTTTTCCTTTCCAGATATCTTATGAAGAAGCAATACGGGCAAAATACCGATGAATACAATGATAACAGCAGCAGGTGCAGCCTCGGCAATCCTTTCATCAGAAGCAAATTCAAAGGCTCTGATGGCCAACGTATCGAAATTAAAAGGTCGCAATATCAGTGTCAGGGGCAACTCTTTCAGGGTATCAATAAACACCAGCAGAAAACCTGCTAACAAAGATCCTTTAAGCATTGGCAGGTTGATATGCCATAATGTTGCCCATTCGGATCGTCCGAGCGAACGCGATGTTTCATCCATAGAGGGGGAAATACCCTCAAAACCGCTGCTTGTGCTGTTGTATCCCACGGTAAGAAATCTTACCAGATAAGCAAACACCAACGCATACCAGGTTCCGGTTAAGGTTATTCTGAAAGGCAACCACGATATCAGCAACGCATCCAAAGATAATAACGCTGATAAAATACCAACAGCTACCACTGCTCCGGGCAATGCATACCCCATAGTAGCAATACCTGCCGCCTGCCGGATCAGTTTTCCGGGAAAAGTACGTACTGTAAACCCAATGAAAACTGCTACCACCATAACCAACACAGAAGCAGCACCAGCCAGCAAAAAACTATTGAGCATCAATTCGTAGAAACGTTGCTGTACCCAGGTGGCGTATTCAATAAAAGACCAGTATATCAACATGCCAAGAGGAATGAGAAATCCCAGTAAAAAGGGGACGAGGCAGGCTACAAAAGCCAGCAAAGAAGACAGCTTTTTTAAACGAACAGGTGCAACAGGACGGTATTGGTTGCCAGCTCCATGATATCTCATGTTGCGACGCTGAAATTTCTCAGTAAAAATCAGGATGAAAACAAATAACATCAGAAAAGCAGATAATTTGAGCGCGCTGCCAGGATTACCAAAATTGAACCATGCCTGGAAAATACCCGTAGTAAAAGTCTCGATACCGAAATAATAAACAAGTCCATAGTCATTGAGTACTTCCATGATTACAAGCGATACACCCGCAACGACAGCAGGTCGTGCCATAGGTAATGCTATCCTTAAAAATACCGATCCGGGTTTTCTTCCCAGCGAAGCAGCCACTTCCAGAAAAGTAGTTGACTGTTTGGCGAAGTATGTACGCGTAATAAGAAAAACATAGGGGAAAAGTGCCAGCGAAAAGATCAGTATAGCGCCTTCCATAGATAGTATATCGAAAAAAAGATGCTGACCGGTATGGATGCCATAGTTTTCTCTTAAAAAAAGATAAACAGGAGAGGTGAAATCAAGAATCCCGGCCCAGGTAAACCCACTGATATAAGCAGGCAGGGCAATGGGTAGTATCAAAGCACGACTGAAAAAGGTTTTTCCAGGAAAGCGATACATGGTTGTAATCCATGCCAGCCCCGCTCCCATTATAAAAGTTAATAACCCTACTCCAATGGTAAGAATCAGTGTATTGATGATATACCGGGGCAGCAGATTTCGGGTGATGTGCCTCCATATATCATCGCCCGGTTGCAGTGCATTGGAAAAAACGATGATCAGTGGCACAGAAATTAGCAATGCAAGAATCAAAGTACCCGCAACCCAACCATTGGTGATCAGATTTTTGACTTGAAAAAAACTTTTTGACAGGAAGTAGTACCTTGAAAACATTCTTATTTAAAGCTTATCATTTTATCCAAAATCATTTGCAAATGCGGTTAGCAGTTTACCACCTCATGACCCCCATGCCGGGTTATCTTTTTTTTTGAAAATCTGGTTTAGTAAACTTAAAAAAATACACTTACAAACTTTTCACATGTGCTTCCGGTTTTGTACCCAAGATGCCTATCTCCATTTAGCCTTATCAAAAATGATCATACTTTGATCGAGGTGTTCTCCCAGTTCATCGAGGGGCAGAGTATCGGATTTAAACTCTCCCCATTGCTTTAATAATGACGACCATTCCACATTTTTATTCACCGGGTATTCATAGGTTTCATTTGTAAATGCTGTTTGCGCTTCGTTATCCAGTAAAAACTCAATCAGTTTTTGCGCATTGTCGGTATTGGGTGAATGAGCTGTGATAGCGGCACCGCTAATATTGATGTGTGCTCCTCTGTCCTGCTGATTGGGAAAGAAAATACCTGCCTGCTCCCCCACTTTCTGTTCTTCAGGATTGGAAGAGTTGACCAGCAACCCCATGTAATAGGTGTTGACAATGGCTACATCACCCACACCGGCTGCGATGGCTTTCACCTGATCGCGATCGTTTCCTTTAGGTTCCTGTGCCATGTTTTCAACAAGTTTACGAGCCCATTCTTCAGCTTTTTCCTCACCCAGATGAGCGACGATAGATGCCATAAGGGTTTGGTTATAATGATTCTGGGATGATCTAACCAGCACCCTTTCCTTCCAGATACTATCGGCAAGCGATTCGTAAGAAGATAACCGGGATGGGTCAACGCGCTCTTTGTCATAAACGATAACACGGGCACGCTTAGTAAATCCTGTCCAGTAAAATTCTTCATCATGCAAATAACCAGGTACGATGTCTGATAAATTCTCAAAATTCATAGGCTGTAGCAATCCTTTCTCTTTTGCAATAATCAAACGTCCTGCATCAGCAGTAATCAGGATATCGGCAGGAGTATTATCTCCCTCCATTTCCAAACGGTTGAGCAACTGATCACTGTCGGCTTTTACCAGGTTAACCTTGATTCCTGTTTGTTCGGTAAACTCCCTGAAAAGATTTTCGTCAGTCTGATAATGTCGGCCTGAATAAACATTGACTTCCTCCTGTTTCTGGTCACAACCCTGAATTAAAAAGAGTAGAACCGGAAGAATACTAAAAGTTATTAATTTAAGAATTTTCATCATTTATAGTTTTTAATTAATTAATTAATGATTTAAAAATAAGAAAAAACAAGCACATATTTATGGAACAAATCACTTTTGGGTAAAAATGTTTTATGATAATGATTTTTTTATCTGTTTATAATTTTCAATATTTAGATTATGAGGTGCTTATGTTTTTAATGAGAACTAGGTAATGTCACCGCTACACGCCTTTGGCTTCACTGGTAGCATTAGGATTTCTACCATAATGTCAGCGCTACCCGCTTTGGCATTAGTCAATAATCATCCTCGTATGTGTTTTAAGCCAATCATGGATGTTTCATCTGTTTATAATTTTATTAAATAGGTCAGATGGAGCTCGCTAAAAGTCTGA
>CAYPFV010000035.1:0-21966 GCA_964410015.1 uncultured Bacteroidales bacterium | reverse complement strand
GCTCGGTTCATCTGTTTATAATTTGAATCATTCGGTCAGATGGAGCTCGCCAAAATTCCAGTTTTGTATTTTTTACCGTATTGCCTAATTATAATCATCCACGTGTGTGTCATCATATTTGTCATGGCTCGGTTCAAAAAAAAAGACAATACTGCAGTATTTGGCGTTTTCTTGCAAAGACTAATTACTTATATATTCATTTACTCTCATATTATTTTTCTCTGTTTTTTTTGTTTTTCTTTAGAATCTAATCTGTTGTCTATTATTTTAAAAACCTGACCTTGTTTTGTTTTCGTTTGAAAATTTGGACTTACTTATCTTAAAAAAGACTTAAGAAAGTATTTTCGTTGGGATTCATGTTGTTTTTTTGCTAAATTTGAAGGTCTCATTTTTAATGATTTATTTACATTCAGTAAATGTTTATTTTTCGGAATTTTCTGTATTGGGCAAATCCAAAATAGTGAATATCAATAGAGGAAACGAAGAGGTTCCTTTTTTTGCCTGCAAATGGGAATATTGCTGTATGTAAAAGAAAAGTCTGATGAAAATAATTTTTTAATTTTTTATAAAACTAAAAAAGATCACATTTACAGTTTTGTAAAGGGAATTACGTTTATATTTTCAAACAAGATATCTTTAAGAAAGCATTTGTATTACAATTTTTTCAGATGTCAATTTAAAAAGTAATTATTATGGAAGAAAACACCTTAGAAGTAACAGAGCGTTCAGAAGTGTTTGAATTTACCAGTTTAAGGGAAATGGTAAACCAAACACTTCATCAGAACTTTGGAGAAAATACTGTTTTTAACGGTTTATCCTCCGGGTTTACCGATATTGATAAAGTAATATCGGGTTTCAAAAAAGGAGAACTTATTACCATTGGTGTAAATGCTAGTATGGGAAAAACGGCTTTTATGCTCTCCCTGACCAATAACATCGCCATTAAAAACAAACATTCCATTGCTATTTTTTCGCCCGAAAGGTCGAGTGTAAAAATTACCAACCGCCTCATTGAAAGTGAAACCGGTATGTCGTTGTCAAAACTTAAAAACGGTAAACTTAATCCCAGGGAAAAAGACCACATGATTTCTTTGGTGAGCAATATTGCCAAATCGAATGTTTATCTGGATGACACCCCTAATATTTTTGCAGACGAGTTGATGAAAAAAGCACGTCAGCTCAAAATTAATCATAATATAGAACTGATTATAATTGATTACCTTGAATTGTTAGGTACCCATGCTCTTGAAGCAGACAGTCGTGAAGAGCAACTCAATACAATAGTGCATCAAATTAAAGATATAGCACGAGAATTGAATATTCCGGTGGTGCTATTCTCTCAAATTCCCGCAAATTTTAACGGATTTGGCTCTCCACGTCCTTCACTCAAAAATATTCCTGTTTTCCTGGCAGAACTTTCTGATGTTGTTATGTTTGTTCATCGTACTGACTTGTTTCCAAATAAATCTCATGACAATAAAAGTAAGCAAAATCTCGTAGATGTGATTATCGGGAAATTTCATGATCAAAACCAGGAAGTGGTTGTGCCTGTAAGGTTCATTGAAAGTCTGGCAAAATTTACCGACTTTTGATATGAAAACATAGAATCGTTTTAAATAACGAAAAAAGACCTGTTTGGATGACTATCCAAGCAGGTTTTTTTTAATTTAGAACTTTCAAACAAAATGCTGATTTTGTTCTCACAATTTTTACCCATTTAATACCCTGATTTATGGCAATTTTCAATGAAATAGATGAACGTAAAAACACCGTTATAGATGTAGCTAAGAAAATGCTCATTGCTGCACGCACTGCTCCAAAGGGTAAAGGTGCCGATAATATGGAAATGGCAATTCTGACCGATAATGATATCAGACTTCTTGCCATTGAAATGCGAAAGATCGGAGAACAAAAAGAGTATGATATTTTTATCAGAGATGCTGATAACATCCTTGCCAATGCAGATGCTGTGGTGCTCATTGGTACCTCCATCAAAACATTGGGATTGAAAGTTTGCAGTTTGTGCGGATTTGCAGACTGTGCCACCAAAGAAAAACACCCTCTGGTTCCCTGCGTTTATAACACTGGTGACTTGGGAATTGCTGTTGGATCAGCAGTTGCTCTCGCTTCCGATCACCACATCGATAACAGAATAATGCATACTGCAGGGTTGGCTGCTGAAAAAATGGAAATTTTTAGTAAATCTGTTAAAATTATCTGGGGCATTCCCTTAAGTGCTACATCCAAAAACCCTTATTTCGACAGGAAAAGTAAATAATTCGATATTACCTGAAATCCTAATGCCCTTAAAAATATTAGAAACCTGCTATCATCTGCCAAAGATTGAGCAGGTTTTTTAATTTTTCCTTATCTTATCGAAAAAACTATTTTTACTTAAATTTCCCTTTCAGGAATTTTCCGGTATAAGAGTTTTCAACGTTTACAAGATCCTCGGGTTTTCCTTCAAATATAAGATCACCACCTTTCTCACCACCTTCAGGGCCCAGATCAATGATCCAGTCAGCCGATTTAATAATATCTGGATTGTGTTCAATGATTAGGATGGTGTGCCCATTACCGATGAGTGCTTCAAAGGCTTGAAGCAAAACATGGATGTCGTGGAAATGTAACCCAGTTGTGGGTTCGTCAAATATAAAAAGCGTTTTGTTTTCACTTATCCCTTTTGTGAGAAAAGATGCCAGTTTGATCCTTTGGGCTTCCCCACCCGACAGGGTGCTGGATGACTGTCCGAGTTTTATATATCCCAGTCCAACATCCTGAAGTGGCTTTAACTTTGCTGCTACCCGTTTGGCAGAAGCAGAATTTTCGCTGAAAGAACTGAAAAAACTTATGGCCTCATCAACGGTCAGATCAAGAATTTCATTGATCGACTTATCATTGAATTTTATATCCAGAATCTCTTCCTTAAACCGGGTTCCGTTACAACTTTCGCAAACAAGCTTGATGTCTGCCATAAACTGCATCTCTATCCTTACCTCTCCCTCTCCCTCACATTCGGGGCATCTGCCTCCATCTATATTAAAACTGAAAAATCCCGGACTGTAACCCCTTGCTTTGGATAAACTGTTCTGTGCGTATAGATTTCTGATCTCATCATAAGCCTTAATGTAGGTAACCGGATTGGAGCGGGACGATCGACCAATAGGATTTTGATCAATAAATTCAACATCACTCAGAGACTTATAGTCGCCTTGAATTTTATCAAACTTACCGGTTTTTTCACCATAACCACCATAAAGCTTTTTAAGTGCCGGATATAGAATTCCTTTAATCAGCGATGTTTTTCCCGACCCACTAACACCCGTTACTACCGTCATTACACCCAAAGGTATTTTTACGTTAAATCCTTTCAGGTTATGTTGCCTTACACCACATAATTCTATGTACTCTTTCCACCTTCTTCTTTTGTCAGGTATGGATATTTTGAGTTTACCTGTTAAGTATTTGGCGGTAAAACTCTCTCTTGTTTTTAGCAGGTTTTCAAAGCTTCCCTGATAAACAACCTGGCCACCCAGAGCACCCGCCTGAGGACCTATATCCACTATCTGGTCTGCATGGCGCATAATGTCTTCATCATGCTCTACAACAATAACTGTATTTCCTAAGTCTCTTAGTTTTAACAATACTTTGATAAGGCGGTGGGTGTCACGCTGATGGAGACCAATACTTGGTTCGTCGAGAATATATAATGAACCTACCAAACTGCTTCCCAAAGAGGTGGCAAGGTTGATTCTTTGTGATTCACCTCCTGATAAAGTAGAGGACAAACGGTTGAGTGTAAGATAACCCAGTCCTACATCATTGAGATACTCTAATCGATTGCGAATCTCATGCAACAACCGTTTGGCCACTCTCATATCGTGCCGATCGAGATCGATCTTTTCGAAAAAATCAAATAATTGATCCAAAGGCATCAGTACAAGGTCTGTAATGCTTTTTTTATTCACTTTTACATAATTAGCGTCTTTGCGCAACCGCGTACCTTTGCACTCCGGACAAATCGTTTTGCCCCGGTATCTGGAGAGCATCACACGGTATTGGATTTTGTAGGTGTTCTCTTCCAGCATTTTGAAGAATTCATTTAGTCCCCCGAAATATTTATTACCACTCCATAACAATTCCTTCTGCCCAGGCGTAAGATCATAAACTGGTTTGTGAATAGGAAAATCAAATTTATAAGCATTTTTCACCAATTGCTCTTTCCATTCACTCATCTTTTCACCTTTCCAGCAAACAATGGCATCTTCATAAACCGATAAACTTTTGTTGGGTATCACCAGGTCTTCGTCAATACCTATTACACTTCCAAAACCTTCGCATCTCCTGCAGGCACCAAAAGGATTGTTGAAAGCAAACAGATTTACCGATGGTTCTTCGAAAGTAATACCATCCATCTCAAATTTATTTGAAAAGTGTTGTTTGTGCTTTTTTTCTTCTATACTGTATTCTGCAAAACATTCTCCATTCCCTTCATAAAAGGCTGTTTGGGCAGAATCGGCAATACGTGTTTTCTGATCCTCATCTTTGTTGTCAACAATTAAGCGGTCTATGACAATAAAAACAGAGGAATTCCCGGAAATTTTGATGTTTTCTTTGACTACCTGTTCAATCCTTTCTATTTTTCCGTTTAGCAGGATCCTCGAAAAACCTTGCTGAAGCAATACTCCAAGGGTTTGTGAAATATCTCTTCCTGCAGAAAGGGGTAGGGGAGCATATATCAAAACCTCGGTACCGTCAGGCAAACCACAAACAAAGTCTACTACGTTGGTAATACTGTGCCTTTTAACAAGATTGCCGGATACAGGAGAATAAGTTTTACCGATCCGTGCAAAAAGCAATTTCAGATAATCATATATTTCGGTGGTTGTGCCAACTGTTGATCTGGGATTTCTTGTATTCACTTTTTGCTCAATAGCAATGGCAGGAGAAATACCTTTTATATAATCTACCTCGGGCTTGTTCATTCGCCCAAGAAACTGTCGGGCATACGAACTCAAACTTTCAACGTACCTGCGTTGACCCTCGGAATACAATGTGTCAAACGCTAAAGAAGATTTTCCCGAACCCGAAAGTCCTGTTATCACTACCAGTTTCTTTCGAAGAAGGGCAACATCAACTGATTTCAGATTGTGTACTTTCGCTCCTTTTATAAGAATGTAATCGTGGGCATTGAAGTGATCGATTGATTTTTGCTGGCTCATTATATTTTTATCATGGTTTTCTGCAAAATTACCATTATCATGGCAGACATTTACCATAAGTTTACTTTGTTGCCAAATGTTCAAAAATAAATCGCCTGTCCGCGGTAATACCCTCAGGATAATTTGTTCTGAAAACTTTTTCTGCAATCATTGTTTAAGTGCTTTTTTCCCAAATATAAAGCATCAGTTATTTTTAACTTCAAGTTAGTGTATCAAACCCGTTATTGTTTCCAAAAAAAACTTTGCATTGCAAGTGAAGAAATTTATTTTTTTTGAGATAATTAGACACAATAACTAATTCTGGAATGTTTTTTGGTGAATTGCGAATATGCAAGAAAAATTCAATCAGGTATTGTTGAATAAAAAAAATGATTTATATTTGTGTGTAAAAATCCGGCAATAACCCAACCAAAAAATAATTTATTCACCCAAAATTATAGGAGGCGCATTATAGAATAAACTTTACTCTTGATTTAGTCACAAATATGGAGGCCATTATTATGAATGACCATGCAATTAGCGATCAGGAGTTAGTTCGCCAATACATTGAGGGTAATCACGCTTCTCTGGAATCTTTGATTAAAAGACATCAGAAAAAGATTTTTTCCTACATTTTTCTTATTGTCAAAGATAAACAAGTAGCAGAAGATGTATTTCAGGATACCTTTATCAAGGTAATCAATACCTTAAAAGCAGGTGCTTACAATGAAGAAGGCAAATTCCTTCCATGGGTAATGCGAATTGCCCATAACTTAACGATTGATTTTTTTAGAAAATCAAAAAGAATGCCCGTTGTGGATAATGGGGAGGATTATGATATTTTTGAAACGCTGAAGGTTTTTGATCAAACCATTGAAGATAAGATGATTGTTGAACAGATACATCGCGATGTGAAATCTTTGATAGACTATTTGCCCCAGGAACAAAAAGAGGTTCTTAAAATGAGGCATTATGGTGATATGAGTTTCAAGGAAATTGCCGAACAAACCAACGTGAGTATAAATACTGCCTTAGGAAGAATGAGGTATGCCCTTATCAATCTGAGGAAACTTGTCGAAGAAAAATCAATCATCCTGACACGTTAATTTTTTAAGGATCATACGATTTTATAACGTATGTTTCATTTAATTCCTTTGCTTCAAAGGACTTAAGCGTATGTAAGTATGATTAGTGATGAACTATGATGAGCATTGAAAAGGATGTTTCGCTCAGAAAGTATAATACTTTCGGTGTTGAGGCAAAAACTTTATTTTTTACTGATGTTGATTCTGTGGAAGCACTTTCATCTGCTTTGCAGCAAAAAGACCAGTATTTGCCACTTTTGATTTTAGGAGGAGGAAGCAATATACTACTTACCAGGGACTTTGAAGGACTTACAATGCGAATAAATTTAAAAGGGATTTCCGTTGTCAGGGAAAATCCTAAAGAGGTTTTTGTGAAAGTAATGGCAGGAGAAAACTGGGAAGATTTTGTGAAATATTCTATTGAAAATGATTGGGGAGGTGTGGAAAATCTGACTTTAATACCCGGTAATACTGGTACTGCTCCCATGCAAAATATTGGCGCTTATGGGGTGGAGATCAAAGATGTTTTTCACACACTTGAAGCCCTTGAAATACAAACCGGGCATGTATCCGTTTTTTCCCGTGAGCAATGCCGGTTTGGTTATCGCGATAGTTATTTTAAACAAGAGGGTAAAAACAAGTTTATTATACTTTCAGTAACTTTTCGCCTTACCAAAACTGATCATATTCTTAATACTGGTTATGCTGGTATAGATCAGGAAATAAAATCCCTGGGACTTACTAGTCCCACCATTGCAGATATCGCCAACATAATCAGGAAAATAAGAAAAAGCAAATTACCCGATCCGCAACTAACAGGCAACGCAGGTAGTTTCTTTAAAAATCCGGTGGTTGGAAATAAAACATTATCGCAACTAAAGAAATTATTCCCCGATATTCCCTATTTTACAATTGATCATGAAAAAGTAAAAATTCCGGCCGCATTTTTGATTGAGCAGGCAGGATGGAAAGGCTTTCGAAGAGGAGATGCAGGGGTTCATCACAAACAACCACTTGTTTTGATAAATTATGGACAAGCAACCGGCAAAGAAATTCTCCAGTTAGCACAGGAAATTGTTGATCATATTCATGGAAAATTTAATATCCAATTGGAAAAGGAGGTTAATGTAATCTGATTCATATCTGTTAAATCTTGAAATTTTAAAACTGATAAAAATAAGATTAAAAACCAACTACATGAAACTTAAAGAGATTATCGCAACTTTAGACCATGTTGCACCCTTTTCGCTTCAGGAAAGTTATGACAATTCAGGTATCCAATACGGAAATCCGGATAAGGAAATTCATAAAGGACTGGTTTGTATCGATATTACTGAAAAGATTGTGGAAGAAGCGCAAAGTACCGGGTGTGATCTTATTATTTCGCATCATCCACTACTCTTTAAAGGGATGAAAAGTATTACTGGAAATCATTATACCCAGCGGGCACTTATAAAAGCTATACAGCAGGATATTGCGCTTGTATCCGTACACACCAACCTTGATTTTGTGCAGAAGGGTGTCAATCGAAGGTTTGCCGAAAAATTGGGTCTTACAGATTTGTCTATCCTTGATCCTAAACCGGGAATTCTGAAAAAATTGGTTGTTTTTTGCCCTGTAGATCATGCGGATAATCTACGTGATGCTATTTTCCGGGCTGGTGCCGGATATATCGGCGATTATGACTGTTGCAGTTTTAATTTGGAAGGAAAGGGCACTTTCAGGGCTGGTGATCAGTCCAACCCTTTTGTCGGAAAAAAAGGTGAAATCCATTTCGAAAATGAAATCAGAATAGAAACTATTTTTCCGTCATTTATACAGTCAAATGTTATTGATGCTATGATCGGTGCTCATCCATACGAGGAAGTTGCTTACGACATTTATCCACTTGATAACAGACATGAAAAAACAGGTGGTGGTATGATCGGTTTTTTGGAAAAGGGAATGCCTGAGCAATTGTTTTTAGAGCAGATAAAAGAGATTTTGTATCTTCCGGTGATCAGGCACAATGGTTTTACCGGAAAAAAAATAAAGAAAATTGCTATTTGTGGTGGAAGCGGCAGTTTTTTAATGAATGCCGCCTTCCACAATGCTGCAGATGCATTTCTTACCGCCGACATTAAATTTCACGAGTTCTTCGAATACCAAAACCAAATGTTAATCGCAGATGTTGGACATTATGAAAGTGAACAATTTACGACCCAAATTTTAGTTGAAGTATTAAAGGAAAAATTTGCTAACTTTGCACTCCAAATTTCAAAACATAGTACCAATCCGGTCCATTATTTTTAATTCTAAGAAAATCAGTCAAATAAATACGTGTTATGACCAAAGATAAAGTTTCAGATAGTAAAGTAACAAAACCTGCAGTCGAAGATCCTGAAATTGTAACAACTACATCGGCAATGGATAAATCTACCGATGATAGTGTGGAGTCGATTGTGAAAAAAAAGCTGATTAGTTTGTATTCTTTACAAATGATAGATGCTCAGGTCGATAAGATCAGAATCATTAGAGGTGAATTACCCCTGGAAGTTCAGGACCTTGAAGATGAAATTCAGGGATTGGAAACACGTGTTGAAAAATATAAGCAGGATATATCTGATCTGGAAATGGAAATTACAGGTAAACAGAATGCCATCAAAGAAAGTCAGGAATTGCTTAAAAAATATGAAGCGCAACAAATGAATGTTCGCAATAACAGAGAATATGATTCACTTAGCAAGGAAATTGAATATCAGAACCTTGAAATACAACTGGCCGAGAAAAAGATCAGAGAATTTCAAAATGATATCGAGAATAAGCAAAACCTGGTTAATGCTTCTTTTCAAGAATTACAGGAACGGGAGAAAGATCTTGATATAAAGAAAAAAGAACTGGAAGATATTGTAAAAGAAACTCAAAAAGAAGAAAGTGTTTTGATGGAAAAATCGAGGCAACAGGAAAGTAAAATTGAAGAAAGATTGCTGACTGCATACAAAAGAATAAGAGATAATGCACGAAATGGTCTTGCTGTGGTGCCTGTAGAAAGAGATGCTTGTGGTGGTTGTTTCAATAAAATTCCACCTCAGAGGCAATTAGATATTCGCCTCAATAAAAAAATCATTGTATGTGAATATTGTGGAAGAATTCTTCTTGATCCTGAAATTGTACAGGATATTGAAATATAGTTATCCAGTTAATAGCAATTGCTTTTATCATAAAAAAAAGGCAGGTTTCCATAAGACAACCTGCCTTTTTTGTTTGGCATAGATAAAAAATTGGGGAGATATATATGTTTTTGATCAGAATCTGAAACCTAAAGTCATCAAAAATCCGTTATACGTATAGTCGTATTCAACAGCATCAACGAGATCAGCAGAATAGGGGAAAAAGTCTTCTGAATATTGAGTAAGAAAATAACCAAAATCTACAAAAAAGTTTTTGTCGCGTATTCCAAAACCTGCGCTGATGGTAGTTTTTTCGAGGTTGTTGATCCCCCCTTTGTAAGGATTGGTGTGCAGTGAATACCCTGCTCTCAGGATAACTGGATTAAATCTGATCTCACCACCTGCTCTAATGCTGTGTTGTGACTGAAAACTCTCTTTTATGGTATTGTTCTCATCAGAAAACATGTAATCGCTGCTTCTTAATCGCATCTGGGTATAATCTGCATATTCATAATCAAAACTCAGAATACCACGTGTGCCGGCAACCAAACCCAGGCTTCCGATCAATTTCAGGGGGGTGTTCAATTCGTAAACATGCCTTCCCTGAGGACTGTTTTGCTCGTAATTACCAAAGCTTAAATCTGATCTCATTTCAGTATCCCACTCGTCTTCCAGTTCATAAAATGTAGGTGTATGAACTGCGGCACCTAGCCGGACTATGTCATTGGCCCTGAAAATAGCACCCAGTTTAAAGTTAAATCCTGTTCCCCTTGTTTCAATTGATTCGTTGTATTCCAATGAATTGAAAAATTCATCCGAATCTGGTGTGTCTTGTTCGGTGTAAATATATTCTTCCTGAAATCGAACCGTAGGAAAACCAAAGGTTGCGCCCAGATAAAGGCGATTGCTGTAATTGGTTCCCAGGGTAAATACAATTTCTCTTACCGATCCGCTTGTGTTGGTTTCACGTCTTTGTAAAACATTACCATTTTCCATATCTACAAAATAATCCCCGTTAAGAGTATCAAGTAAGAATGTTTCCCATGCCAGCCCGGTGGTAAAAGGGTCAAGATTCTCAGCGGGATTATCAGGACTGCTTTCAAGATTTGCCCTTTGAAGGTAATCTGTCATCAGTGAACTTTCGGGGTTAAAACCCTCGTAAATTCTTCTGTTGTTGAAATTGGCGTGTCTGTTGATTCCCAAACCGAGTTGAAATCCTAACCATCCTGTTTCTTTCAGTTGGTTGGGCTCAGTGAAAGCAAATACCAGACCGATGTTCCCTACATTAAAATTGTATTTAATATCTTCTTCTGAGTTGCCATAGTAGGAGGATCCAACCTCGGCAAAGTTCAAAGAGGGGGTGATGGTAAATTCATTGGATCTGTATACGGCAATGCCTGCAGGGTTGGTGCTCAGCGATGAAAAATCTCCACCTAATGCTCCAAAGGCTCCGCCCATGCTAACAGATCTGGCGGTTCCGCCAGGTGTTAAAAGGGAATATCGCAATGCATCCACTTCATTCTGCCCCTGAGATGGTGAGGCAGAGAGTATAGCAATAAAGGCAATAGTGATTATGGTCCTGTATTTCATGTCTTAGGGTTTTCTTAGGGTTTCGTATTTTTGTTGCACACTCTTGTAATGCGTTGATTATGTTTTGCATATCAACAAAATTAAATAAGGAAAATTTGTCTTTTGTCAGGTAAAACAGCAATAAAAGTTGTTCTGGAAAACCCTCTTCCTTTTGCTGGAAGAGGGTGGAGGTTATATATGAGATTAAACAAATATTATGCCGGTATTAACGGTTTCTTCCACTACTACCGCTTCTGGAAGAGCTGCCACCGCTACTTCTGGCAGGAGGGGATTGGCGAACAGGCGGGGAGCTTCTTACCTTGGTGCCAGAACTTCTGCTGCCGGAAGACGGACGATTGTATGAAGGAGTACTTCTACTCGGTGTCCTTGACGGAGTATAACTTGGAGTACTTCTTTGTGGCGTTCTCTGGGGAGTTGCCTGTGGTCTTGAAGGTGTTCTGGACGGAACGGCTCTGGTATTATTGTTAGGTGTTCTTTGCGGTGTTGCCTGCGGACGTGTTTGTGTTGGACGTGGTGTGACAACAGGCCGGTTAGCAGGTCTGTTCTGTTCGTTTACTGCGGGTCTTCTTTGCGGCTGATTGTTCTGATTTACAGAAGAAGGTCGCTGGTTACCTGAAGGGCGACGATATTCCTGATTGGATCTGGGCTGACGCTCAACAGGTGCCATATATGTGCGGGGTCTCTGTCCTTCATTTTCGTTGGTTCTTACCCTGCTTGTCTGTGGTGGACGCGTGTAGCGAGGGGTTTGACTTCTTGCCTCCCTGTTTCTTACCGGGTTTTGATAATCAGATGGAGTTCGTTGTGGGGCATATCTGTTAGGAGATTGTGCATTGACGGATCTTTCCTGAGAAACACCTTCTCGAGAGCGTTCATCATTTGCTCTGGTATTATCATCTGATCTTACGGGTGTTGCACCTTCGCGTGAGGGAGTTGCACCACCTGCCGAACCACGGGTTCTGGTTACGGATCGATTGCTCTCATCTTTTTGACGGGCATCTGCACTTTTTTGTCTGTCCTGTGATTGTAAAGCTATCATATCGCCACGTTGTAAACGATTTTCGGAGGATTCATAGATCTGGGCAAAGCTGGTGCCACTCTGATGTCTTCCTGAAGCAGGTCTTGATCCCTGAGGAGTTGTACTGCTGTAGGAGCCTCTGTGTCCGTAGTAATAGTTGTTGGGGTCATAACTGTTGTAATGATATTCATAAAAAGGTCTGCCCCAATATCCGGTGTTGTATCCCGACCAGAATCCGTATTGATAACCTGACCAGTAATTTCCAAATCCATAGGTATAACCAAATGGTGACCAACCCCAGGGGTGATACCCCCAACTGTAGGGGTGCCAGTTATAAAAACCTGAATAAAAACCTGGATAATAAAAAGAAGATGCTCCGTAACCCATGTAAAGGCTTACTCCATAGTAGTAGGGGTCATAATTATACCAATACATGTTTGTAAACCAGGGATCGTAATATCCGAAAGTTGCATAATCTCTGTGAAATCTTCTTATTCTGGATGAATAGGCGTAGTCGTAGTAATAATTGTTGTTGATATAGGTATTTCCATAATCGTCATAATAAACTTCGCCATCAATATAGCTATCGTTGAAATCACTTCCGGCAGGTTTTGCATTTTGTTCAGCATATTCAACCGAATCCTCATCATAGTAGTATTGTTGATTGTCAGCATTCTGGTTATTATGATTGGATTGATCGTATTCCGATGGTGTCGTGGCATTTTCCTCCTCGGATTGTACGACTACAGAATTAACTTCATTTGATTGTTTTTCCTGAGCGATTGCTTTTGCTTGTTCGGGACTGTAGTAAATGTCATCATATTCTTGTGCAGTATGATAACTGCCTGAACATGAAGCAAAAAACAATAAGGATACAGAAAAGATTTTTACCAGGTTTTTCATAATTTATCCTCTTTAATTGTTGATATAGTGTGTTATTTCAGATTTTCTTTTTATTTGCCGGTCAAAGTGTTCGCAATTATTTCTTAAATTTGCCCGTTCTTAATCATATCAAAAATATACAAATTTTATACCAATTTCTATTATAATCAGCATATGGCAAAAGATTTTTCAACCCGTTCAGAAAATTATTCTAAATGGTACAATGATATTGTGCAAAAAGCAGATTTGGCCGAGAATTCAGCCGTAAGGGGTTGTATGGTGATCAAACCTTACGGGTTTGCTATTTGGGAAAAGATGCAGGCAGCTCTTGATCAGATGTTCAAGGATACCGGGCATTCCAATGCATACTTTCCAATTTTCATACCAAAATCATTTTTCAGTAAAGAAGCCGATCATGTTGAAGGATTTGCCAAAGAATGTGCTGTGGTAACGCATTATCGGTTGAAAAATGCACAGGATGGCAGTGGTGTGGTAGTGGATGAAGATGCCAAACTGGAAGAAGAATTGATCATAAGACCTACATCTGAAACCATCATATGGGATACTTACCGAAATTGGGTCCAATCATACAGAGATTTGCCTATTCTTGTCAATCAATGGGCCAATGTGGTTCGCTGGGAAATGCGAACCCGCATGTTTCTGAGAACAGCAGAGTTCCTTTGGCAGGAAGGGCATACTGCGCATGCCACCAAACAGGAGGCACTCGACGAAACCCGCAAGATGCTTGATGTTTATGCTGATTTTGCCGAAAACTACATGGCTGTATCTGTTCTCAAAGGGGTGAAATCTGAAAATGAACGGTTTGCCGGTGCATTGGATACTTATTGCATTGAAGCGCTTATGCAGGATGGAAAGGCATTGCAGGCGGGTACTTCTCACTTCCTGGGGCAAAATTTTGCCAAAGCTTTCGATGTGAAATTTACCGGAAAAGATGGTAAACTTGACTATGTTTGGGCTACTTCATGGGGGGTTTCAACTCGCCTTGTTGGGGCGCTCATTATGGCGCATTCTGACGATAATGGATTGGTACTTCCTCCTAAACTTGCACCTTTTCAGGTTGTGATCGTACCCATTTATAAGAATGATGAACAGTATAAATTGGTATGCCAAAAAGGAGATCAAATCTTCGATCTTTTAAAACAAAAAGGTATCAGGGTGAAATTTGATAACAGAGATACCCATAAACCCGGATGGAAATTCAATGAATATGAATTTAAGGGTGTACCTTTGAGAATTGCTATCGGTCCAAGAGATGTGGAGAATGACACAGTTGAACTGGCAAGACGCGATACACTTAAAAAATCTCTTGTTGATATTGAGCAGATTGATAAGGTTGTAAGCGAGCTTTTGTTAGAAATACAGCAAAATCTTTTGCAAAAGTCCAAAGATTTCCGATTGTCAAAAACTTTTTCTGCTGATTCCTGGGAAGAATTCAATGAAATTCTGGATGAAAAGGGTGGTTTTATTTATGCCCATTGGGATGGGACTGCTGAAACAGAGCAGATCATTAAAGAAAAAACTAAAGCGACTGTCAGGTGCATTCCTTTGCAAAACCAAGAAGAAAAAGGCAAATGTATTCTTACCGGAAAACCTTCTTCTCAGCGGGTTGTTTTTGCCAGAGCGTATTGATCGGAAACCGGGTTTTTCTTTATCCTGAAAGATTGACAGGATGATTGATTTTTTGTTGTGTCATGCTGATCATCATTTATCTGACTAAATTTTGTAATGCTTTATTTTTGGCGCTTTCTTTTGTTGGATCAGATCCTTTACAAATCATCCAAGTGGATAAACTCACCTTAATTCATGGTATTAAAAATGAACCGAGCCATGACAAAGTTTTGGATACACACGCGGACGATTATAATTTCGTAACATGGGAAAAATTACAAAACCGGAGTTTTGGCAAGTGCCATCTGCCCGAATGATTCAAATTATTTTCAGATGAACCGAGCCATGATTGGCTTAAAACACATACGAGCATGATTATTTGCTTATTGGCAAAGCGCGTAGCGCTGACATTATGTTAGAAATCTAATGCCACCATTGAATCCAAAGGCGCATAGCACTGGCATTAACAACAAATGAGGGTTGGTAGCTGTATCATGAGCGATACAACAAATACCGTCCAATCGTTGATATCATGTTGGGTTAAGTCTTTGGACGCAGGTAAGATATTGTTTGCTATCGAAGGTCTTTTTGATGGGAACACCAATCAAACACATCTCCGCGTTTATTATTTATCAGTATCATGGACAGATGGATATAAAATTGTTGTTTCATTACTGTCAGTAATTTTTTTAATTTTTAAAAAAGATTTAAATCCCGGAGGACTTGCCTTAACTTCAGGTTTTTATGGCTAGTTTTTTATTATTCGGACAGTATTTGCCGTTTCTATGGTCTGAAAATATCAAATCAGGTTTGCATTTTTTTATCCCCCTCCAAAAAACAAAATTTTTTAGTAAAACCTAAGAGTCATTTGAAAGTATAATGAATTATGGGTAATCATTACTCAAAAACTGTCGAAAATTAAAAGCAAGAGTTGTCAGAAAAAATTATTATACTTGCAAATCAACATTATTTCTTAATAAGCAATCAAAACAAACAAAATTTTATGTTATGTTAACAAGATTAACTAAATTATTGTGTTTAATGCTTATAGTTTTTGTGTCTGTATCGCATGCACAAAATTTGGATATAAGCGGTACCGTTACCTCATTTATGGAAAATGATGAACCCCTGCCTGGAGTTACCGTGCAGGTGAAAGGAACCACTACCGGCACTACAACGGGGATTGATGGAGAATACCAGTTGGCTGCTGAAGCAAATGATACCCTGGTATTCTCATTTGTGGGAATGGTTACTGAAACCATACCTGTAGAGGGTAGAAGCATCATCAACGTTAGTATGATGATGGATGTTGAAAACCTCGGGGAAGTGGTTGTTGTAGGATATGGTACCGAATCCAGTAAACTCATCTCAGGTTCACTGGGTGTAGTGAGTGAAAATGATATTCGCGATGTGCCTATGAAAACCATTGACGGAGTATTGCAGGGCCGCTCTGCTGGTGTGCAAATCAATCAGAACTCGGGAACTCCGGGTGCTGCTCCTTCAGTGAGAATAAGAGGAAACAGCTCCATCACAGCCGGAAATGAACCTCTGTATGTGGTAGACGGAATCCCGGTTACAACAGGCAATTATGGGCAGGTGGGGTTTTCCGGGCAAAGTATCAATGCACTTTCTGACCTTAATCCCAATGACATTGAGTCCATTACTGTTTTGAAAGATGCCTCGGCGGCGGCTATTTACGGAGCCCGTGCCACCAATGGTGTCATTCTTATCACCACAAAGAGGGGAACTACACAAAAAACAAAAATCAATTTCACCGCTACCTACGGTTGGCAGGATATTGAAAAAAGGCTAGATATGCTCAATGCCGAACAATGGCATGATTTGAAAGGTACTACACCCGAGAATCCTGAAAATCCTGTTGATACAGACTGGTTAGATCAGGTTTTAAGCACCTCACCACTTAGTAATTATGAGATTAGTGCTAATGGGGGAAATGAAAATACACAATTTTATATCTCTGGTAGTTATTTTAATCAGGAAGGTATTCTCATTGGTACCTCTTATGAAAGACTGAACACTCGCCTGAATGTTGATCATACTGTAAATGATAACCTGAAGATCGGTGCCGGATTTGGTGCAAGCTATTCCTTGAATAACAGGGTGGAAGGCGACCAGTCTTTAAATGCACCTCTTGCCAATGCCATTGCCAACCCTGCTATTTATCCTGTTTATAACGAAGACGATTCTTATAATGAAGACGCCCCGTTTGCCAATCCTGTTGCCATAGGTAAGGAGGCCATCAATGAAGCACATTCATATCGTACCATTGGTAATGCTTTTGCTGACTATAAGATTCTCTCCAATCTGACACTGGGCACAAAATGGAGTTTCGACTATTTAAGTCTCAGAGAACATAGTTACGACCCTGTTACCACCCGGCAGGGAGCACGCTCCAACGGAATTGGTCTGGCAGCACAAAATAATGTGTTAAACATTGTTTCCAACAATACTCTTCGTTATATCAACACTTTTGATGATCTTCATAACGTGGAACTTCTGGCGGGATATTCATTTGAGATGTTCCAAAGGAGAAATTCATTTATCAGAGGTGTTGATTTTCCCAATGAACAATTACAATACCTTGCGGAAGCCGGCACGATATCAGAAGCCTCTGCCAATGCGGTAAACAGAGGAATCAATTCCTTTTTCTCGCAACTGAAATATAATTTTGATTATAAGTATATATTTTCTGCTTCCGCCCGTTATGATGGTTCTTCAAAGTTTAGTAAAAACAATCGTTATGGTTTCTTTCCGGCAGCTTCTCTGGCATGGCGCGTTTCTGAGGAGGGCTTTTTTCAGGATTTGAACACTTCCATCAATGAATTCAGGATCAGAACCAGTTATGGAATTACAGGAAATGACGGAATTCCTGATTTTGCTTACCTCGACCTGTATGGTGGTGGTAGTAATTATCTCGGTCAATCGGGTATTTATCCCCTTGGATTATCTAATCCTGATTTGAAATGGGAAACCACATACCAAGTGAATTTTGGATTGGATATGGGTTTCTGGCAAGACAGACTTGAAATTTCTATGGATTATTACCAAAACCGCACTGAAGACTTGCTGTTTGACCGGCCTGTTTCTCTTACTTCCGGTTTTTTCAGCATCACCTCTAATATCGGAGAACTGCAAAACAGAGGTGTGGAACTCAGTATTAAAACTGTAAACATTGAACAGGGAGATTTTTCCTGGACCTCTTCTCTGAATATTTCTCATAACGAGAATGAAATTCTTTCCCTTTACAAAGATCAACCACTCGACAATATTGGAAGGGGTAGCAACAGTGTAAGGGTAGGAGAGCCCCTGGGAATCTTCTATGGATTCAACAGTCTGGGTGTGGACCCTTCGACCGGAGATATGGTTTTTGAAGATGTTTCGGGAGACGGAGTGATCGATGCCAACGACAGAACCAAAATCGGTGATCCCAATCCAGATTTCACCGGAGGTTTTGCCAATAATTTCTTGTATGGAAATTTTGAACTCAGTGTTTTTCTGCAGTTCTCATACGGCAATGATATCTTTAATGGCACCCGTATTTATATTGAATCTATGAAAGGAAGCGATAACCAGACAACCGCTGTTCTCGACAGGTGGAGAGAACCCGGAGATATTACCGATATACCCAGAGCTACGGGGCGCGATCCTAATAATAATAACAGAATATCTTCCAGATTTATAGAAGATGGATCTTTTCTGAGGGTGGAAAATGTTTCTATCTCTTATAACTTTGATAAAGATCTGCTTGCAAAAACCGGAATGCAGTCTGCAAGGTTGTTTATAACCGGCCAGAATTTGCTCACTTTCACCAATTATACCGGTATGGACCCTGAAGTAAACTATGCTGGGCCATCCAATATTATCCAGGGAACTGATTTCTTTACCTATCCGCAAGCCCGTTCTGTATCTGTTGGAATCAATTTAGGACTTTAAAAACCATTTGCTATGAAAAATATTCGATTTATACTTTTCTTTTTTTTATTTTGGTTTGCTTCCTGCGAGGTTCTGGAAGTGGAACCACAGCATAGTATACCCGCAGAAGATGCCATTTCCAATGAAAACGATGCCATGAGAGCACTCATTGGTTGCTATGATGCCTTGCAGTCTGTTGGTTATTATGGTATGGATTATATTGCTGTTGGTGATCTCAGTGCTGATAACCTGAACTGGTCGGGTACCAGTGCGGCTTATAATCAAATGGATAATAACGCTATCATTTCTGATAATATCTATGTTGAAGGCATCTGGAGTGATATTTATACCGCTCTCAACAGGATCAATAATTTGTTATCTAATCTCGAAGAACTCGACGAGACCAGCATATCAGAGAACGAGAGAAATATGATCAGAGGTGAATTATATTTCTTAAGAGCTTTGGCACATTTCGATCTGGTAAAATTATTTGGAGGGATACCCATAAGAACCTCTCCTATTACCAACGATGAGGCATCTTTAAACGCACCACGCAATTCGGTAGACGATGTTTATGAAGCCATTTGGGATGATATTGAAGAATCCGAAAAGTTTATTTCCTCTGAGATCATTGTCGGTAGAGCTTCCCTGCCAGCACTGCTCGCTTTAAAGGCACGTGCCAATTTATATTACTACTACATATCGGGTGATGAAACTAACCTTATGAATGCCGTGGAGTCTGCTACTTCTGTAATCGATGATTTTGGACTGGCATTGGAATCTGATTTTCAGGTACTGTTCAATGGTAGCAAAAACAGCGAATCCATTTTCGAAATAGAATTCAATGAACAAGACAGGAGTTTGATGGCACAATATTTTTTCCCCACAGATCTTAGTGGTAGATATGAATTTTCTCCTACAGAATCTATCATTGAAAATTATGCCGGGGAAGATCAAAGAGTAAACGTTTCCATTCAATACCATAATGAAGACCCCTATGTGTACAAATACACCGACCTTCAAACAAACACCGATAATGTTTATGTATTTCGTTTGGCAGAAATGTATCTGATCAGGGCAGAAGCGAATGCTCTTTTACAGTCAGATCCTGTGATTATTCTTGGCGATATCAATGCCATACGGGAAAGGGCAAACTTGTTGCCGTTTACTCAAACCAACTATGATGATCTGATCCTGGAGATTGAACAACAGCGAAGACTAGAATTTGCTTTTGAAGGGCATAGATGGTTTGACCTGATCAGAACAAACAGAGCCATTGAAGTACTTGAAGGAGTTGATCATGAAAATCAAACGCTGTTTCCCATTCCTTTGAACGAAATTTTGTCCAATGATGCTATCAGCAACGATGACCAGAATCCCGGGTATTAATTTTTGTAATTTAAAATTTTACATTATGAAATCAAAAGATGTTAATAATCTTTTTAAAAGGGTAAATAACTTGTACAGAAAATGTGCTTTCAAAGTATTCTTTTTTCTTTTATTTGCTTTCATGGCAGTATCTTGCCAGGAAGAAGAGATGAAGGTACCGGTGGCCAGCACTCAGGCTGCTTTTGACTTTGAAGTGGTTTTTGTTAACAATGATGAAACGGGCGAACTGAACTATCAGGTTACTTTTCAGAATCAATCCATCAATGCCCAGGGGTATGTTTGGGATTTTGGCAACGGTGATACTTCAACGGAAGAAAATCCGGTGTATGTTTATACCGAAAACGGAATATATGATGTTACACTCGAAGCCATTCCCGGAGAAGATCAACAAGGATTGCACTACAACAACCTAACTGCTGAAAACACCATATCTCTGGTTCCTACCTTGTTTGAGGAAAAATTTGATGATCCCGAACTGGAAAATAACTTCCCTCCTCAGGGCTGGTTGTTGCTCGATGAAGATGGAGACGGTCAAGAGTGGTACTGGGACGCCTTTGAAGGTGAATTCTACATTTTGTCTCGCTCATGGGAAGCCGATCTGGGAGCGCTTACTCCGGATAACTGGATTGTTACACCCCAGATTGATCTTACCGAAGTTACTTCTTCCATGAAACTGGAATGGGATATTACACCAACAGCCAATACTCCACAATACAGAGCGGAAAACTACAGTGTATTGGTGTCTGTTTCAGGTACAGAACCGGATGACTTCCAGGAAGTATTCTCAGAAAGACTGACCAGCGAAATGGAGAACTGGGTGTGGATTACACGGGAAATTGATATGAGTGATTATGCTGGTGAGAAAATCTATATCGCCTTCCGTCATCATGATTCAACAGACAATGACCGGATTGCACTGACCAACATCCACCTTTTTCAATCGGGTAAATAAAATTTCTTTTCTTATAAACCGCAGATATTTTTCATATTTGCGGTTTTTTTATGCATCTTTTAAATTCGAAAAATGGACAGAATTCAATTTTTTTTTCCTTTTATTGTTATTTTGTTTTTATTCCATTCCTGTCAGTCTCCAAATCGTGATACAATTCCTGATGATAAGGATTCTGCCAAAGGGAGCTTATTTATCATTGGGGGAGGAAGCCGACCCGATAGCATGGTTCAGAAAATGATCTCTGCTTCAGGGGTTGACAAAAAAGGATATATCGTCATTTTGCCCATGTCGAGTGCAATGTCTGATTCCGCTGTTATTTGGTCTTCAGAACAATTCTGGAAAAATGGTGTCGATTCAGCAGCAGTTGTTGGATTTAATTTTAAAAAAGATGATAACCCCTCCCCCCAAAGAATCGATTCCCTTAAAAATGCATCATTGATTTATATCAGTGGCGGTGATCAGAGAAGATTTATGGATATTGTAGAGGGAACACAAATTGCTGATGCTATCCATGAAGCCTACAAACTTGGTTGCATGATTGCTGGTACCAGTGCCGGCGCCGCTGTGATGAGTAAAATGATGATCACCGGCGATGAACTCAAATATGAAGATTACAGAAGCACTTTTCGTACCCTGGAGGCAGAAAATATTGAAATTGCTGAAGGACTTGGCCTTTTGGAACACGTAGTGATTGATCAGCACTTTGTATGGAGAAGCAGGCACAACAGATTGTTAACTGCAATTTTGCAGTATCCTGATCTTACCGGAATTGGCATTGATGAATCTACCGCCATCTGGATTAAAAATAATGAAGCAGAAGTTTTAGGGGAATCACAAGTTCTGGTGTTTTCCAATCCTCATGACTCTGTGAAAGAAAAAAATGGTAAACTGGGGGGAGAAAACCTTCGGCTCGATGTATATTTGCCAGGCGATCTGTTTCCGGTTCACCGTTAAGCCTTGAATTGCAAATTCTTTTTTGTTTGACCATCAATACTGATTAAAAATATGCTAAAGAAAGTCCCGCATACCTACGTGATTGTTTTTGCCATTATTGTTTTCGCGGCTGTTTTAACATGGTTTATCCCCCCCGGCAAATACGTTCCGAAAACCTATACTGAAAATGGAGAAGAGAAAACCGGGG
>CAYPFV010000034.1:0-22336 GCA_964410015.1 uncultured Bacteroidales bacterium | reverse complement strand
ATTAAAACCGTAATCGATTTATAGACAATATGTTATAAATTATAAACAGATGAAATAACCAGATGAAAACCTATTGTTTTCTATCCTGAAAAACAAAACTCTGGGAGAAAGGTAGTTTTTATGATCCTGAAACAAGTTTTTTAGTCAATATTTCTCTGTTTTAATACCCAATGCAAAACCATAAAATTCAGTAAATACCGCAAACAGATTTTAGATACTTTTGAGGTGTAAAATTTGAAATTATGGATTTAGATGAAGTATTAGAAGCCATTGAACTGGCAAAAGAGCAAAAGCTCAAAAAACTCAGTTTGTCAAACCGGGGCATTAAGAAATTACCTCCTGAAATTGGAAGACTAACTTCCGTTCAGAAATTAGATCTCTCCTATAACAATATTGGAGAACTTCCCGATGAATTTTGTCATTTAACGAATTTACGTTCTTTGTACCTCAATCATAACGAGATCAAAGAATTACCCGAAAGATTTGGAAACCTGCTGAATCTGAACACATTGGATCTGAGCAATAATAAAATTGATGGATTACCTGAAAGCATAGGTGATTTGAATAATATCGTTCATCTGGATTTGAGTTTCAATGACATTGAACGACTACCTTTGTCGTTTATTAACCTCACTGCCCTTAAGAAACTTTATCTGGAAAACAACCCAAGCGTCTTCCCTCCCGAAAAAGTAATTAAAAGAGGTTTGTATGCCACTATGCATTTTCTTTTTGGGGAGATACGTAAAAAAGAATCTGCCAAAGTAATCATGCAGGTGTATAATATGCCCCGCAATCTGATAACACCTTTCACTGAGTACATCCATTGTTTTAACGACCTTATTTCATCTGCGCGCGATGGTAGTGTTAGTTTTGATGTGAAATTTATTAAACAGGATTTTTCTTCCAATACAGAAATGGATTATGAAATAGAGCAATATCTTCTGGAGTTTATGAATTTTCTGAAAACAAACATTGGAAAACAATCTTTTAAAGATTATAAAGAAGGGAAAAGTGGAATAGAGGATATGCAATTGCTGGAACTTCGCGATCAACTTCAAAGTGTAAATAAGTCGCTCTCAGATAAAATGGAAGAGATGCAAACCCTTCAAACTCGTATTGATTCTTTGAGCAGATTGATGGACAACAAAAAATAAGAATGTAAGATTTTTTAAAACTTGCTTATATAACCAGCATGTATCTTTACATTGCGAAGTGAAAAATTTTGCCGTTCAGAAAAACCTGATGCAAAATACAAGGAGAAAATACCTGCCTGGGTTTGTTGATGCAATCCCAATCCAAAACCCACTGGATGCTCATTATAATAAGAAATAATAGTCTTACTTTCATACCAACCACCATTGATGAATAAACTGAAAAAACTTTCCGGAGAAGTGAAGTAGCGCAGATCCAGGTGATTGAAAAGATAACCGGATGCAAGTAGAGATAATTCGTCAAATCCCTTGAGACTTTGAAAACCTCCGCTTCTGGTAAGTTGATTGCGATGAAAGTTTTTTCCCGGCATCAGAAAAAAATCTGTTTTTAGCGAAAAAGTAGAACGGTTTGAAACCATCCACCTCTTATGGAAAGTTAAACTGTTTCTCATATGAAAAGAACTAATGCGATTTTGATTATGATTGGGGTTTGCATTAGAATTTTCAGAAAACTGTATATTTCCTGCCGAACTGCGAATATCTAACAACATCCCTTTTCGCAGCAGGTTGGTATGAAATCCGGGGGTGATAAATTCAAATTTAATTCCATAGAGTAAAGAATTAAATCCAATATTTAAAGACTCGGCATTTAAATTCGTTGAATTGTTGTTGGTTGATTGCTCTAAAAGCGAATTGTTTGTGTAATCAAGAAACACCCCCCCATAAGTGTTTTTCTTTATATTAAATCTCAGGGAAGGTCGTGCCTGTATCTGAATCCATGTAGTATCCTGTTTATGCAAAGAAAACTCAAAACCGGTTTCCAGGGGGAACCCAAAAGGGTAAGGAAATTGAGTGTTGATATCCAGAAACTGCGATGTATTGCCGGGAGCATGCCATCTTATATCAAAACTTTCTCCTCTTTCCAAACTATTGCTTAGGTAAAGATTTAAAATGCCATTGATTTGCAGTGGTTCATTATTTCCGCCTCCCGAAATGCCTGCTATGCCATCAAAGCGATTAGTGCTTCTTCTTTTTAAAGGTAGTGATACAAGTGCCTGCCCCGGGAAAAATGATAGTTCCACTGGTGCTTCCAAATCCAAAAAGTCAAGTGCTTCTATTTTATTACTGATCCTTTGAAGGGTCTCTTCATTATAAGGCTCTCCCTTTTTTATCCCCAAATATCGTTGTAAGAACCTGTTGTTTACTTTTATGTCGGTTGTAATATTTATTCCTTGAAATTCAGTGTACTCCATAGGATTGATCTTAAGGTCAAAATGTATCACTGAATCCTGAAGTTTGATGTTTTGCTTGTCAATGCGGGCAAATGGATATCCGGAGTTTGCATAAGCATGCAGAATGGAGTTAGTTAATTGATCAAATTGCTCAAAAGTAAGAATGGTTTTTTTTTCCATCTGATCGCGACTAAAATTGTCCGGGACAGGAGGAATGTCAGAAATACCGGGTTTGTAGTAGAATCTTTGCCCTTTTCTCAAAACAACTTTTTGTTGATCATTTTCAAATGCAATACTGTCGATACTGACCTGAAGATATCCTTTCCGGTTGTAAAATTGAACTAAACTGTCAGGATTATCATTTGATTTTATTACAATGATTTCGATGTTTTTAGAGGAAATTGATTCCGTGTTTTTGAACACACCCGACGACCAAACAAGTGATATACTTGCCAAAAAAACAACTACTATTCCCACAACCCATTGAAAGGGAAAATTTTCTGAATGTAAACGGATACCAGTTGTCATTTGTGGTGTTCTGTTTTTTTATGGATAATAAAAAAGGTTCGCCATTGTTTTTTTTTGCCTGTAATATCTGTTTGTAAAAGGTTGCAATAACACTGAAATGTAAAATACTTAGGTTAAGAATGCTGATTTTTCGTTTTTATTTTGTATTCAGATTCCAGTCAATAGGTTTTATACCATTACGAGAAAGGTAATCATTGGTTTTAGAAAAATGACTACATCCGAAAAAACCTCTTGATGCTGACAGGGGAGAAGGGTGTACAGTTTTAAGCACCAAGTGTTTAGAATTCTCAATCAGGGATGATTTCTGAATGGCATAATTTCCCCAAAGTAAAAAGACCAGGTGTTGTTTCTTTTCGGATAATAACCTGATAACCTGATCTGTGAAAGTTTCCCATCCCTGTTTTTGGTGAGAGCCCGCTTGATGTGCCCTTACGGTAAGAGTTGCATTTAAAAGCATTACACCCTGGTTTGCCCAATGCTCAAGATTTCCATGCCTGGGTAAAGGTATGCCAAGATCACGGTGGATTTCTTTGAAAATATTTTGCAGAGAAGGTGGTGGTTTTATGCCATGAGGCACCGAAAAACATAAACCGTGTGCTTGTCCGGGTCCGTGATAAGGATCCTGACCAAGGATAATCACCTTTACTTTGTCAAAAGGGGTATGATCAAAAGCTGCAAATATTCTTTCGCCAGGTGGGTAGATTATGTGACGGGTCTTTTCTTTCAACAAAAAGTTCTTTAAACTTAAAAAATAGGGTTTATAGAACTCTTCATCGAGCACATTTTTCCAACTTTGTTCTATTTTTGCATTGATTCTGCTCATTATGAAAATAATTACGTTCGATGATCAATCAGGAGCAAGTATTTTATTCCATGCATAAGTTGTAAAAAACTTATCTCACTGAATATCTCTACAAATATAAAAAGTATTGCATTGACGTTTATTTTATTTTTATCGTCTGTAATCTCAGTTAAGATTCTTTATGTACCCTTAATTTCTCTAATGGAAAAAACTTTACTTTTTCCAATAGTTGTAAAAAAAAAACGTTTATCCGCGATGTTGTTGTATATACTGATATATGAGTACACTCCGAAAACTTGATTTCGGCAAATCTGTGTTCATTTTCTTTTTTAAAAACATTGATTATCAGGATTTGGCATCTGTGTAAATCTGTGTAATCTGTGGATAGTTTACTTTTCGGAGTGGACTCATATATTGTTTTTTATGGAGAATAATTCACGAATAGTGCCTGATTTCTCTAATATTACCACTAGGTTTTAGAATTCCGGTAAAAAGTACTTTTGAGTGTTGTTATCCTAACACAAGATTTGATCTTTTTACGGTGCAGTTTTTTATTACTGTTGAAAAAATATTAATCTCAGAAAAAAGTATAACCAAATGATTTTGTCGTGATAATTGAATGTTTTGACGGTTCTTTTTTATATGTAATATGTAAGTCATTTTTCTATGGTTATAGAACAGTAATACTTAGCTAATTACCAAGAGACACGGAGTTTTTACTATGTCATTTTTTGTATTTTTGCTATTTGAGCAGGTATATAAAACCTGTAATTAAACCTGTAAGTAAATGAATTTAATACCCGTTATACCCGAAAATTTTAAAATGGATGGTGGAGCGTGTTTTGGTGTGGTTCCCAAAAGCATTTGGTCAAAACATGTTCCTTCTGATGAAAACAATATGGTGAAACTATCCTCCCGGTGTTTGCTCCTTGACAAGGGAGACAAGAAAATTTTGATCGACACCGGATTGGGTAATAAGCAAAGTGATAAATACTATGGATATTTCCACCTGTTTGACAGAAAAGGAATTGATCGTGCTTTGACAGAGGCAGGTACAAGTTGCGAGGAAATAACGGATGTAATTTTTACACATTTACATTTTGATCATGCCGGGGGTGCTTTGGTATGGGATACCGACCACAAAAACATCGTTCCGGTTTTTCCAAATGCACAATATTATTGCTCAAAAGCCCAATGGGATACCGCTAATGACCCCAATCCACGCGAAGCTGCTTCTTTTCATCCTGAGAATTACAAACCTCTTTACGATCAGGGCAGACTCGAACTCATCCATGAAGAAGGATTGTTTTGTGAAGGAGTATATCTCGAGATCAAACACGGACATACACAGGGGCAAATCGTCCCTGTAATCGACTACAACGGAAAGAAAATAGTTTTCATGGCCGATTTTATCTCTTCTGTTATGAATATCCCTTTACCTTACGTACCCAGCTTTGACGTAAATCCGGTAAAGTCTATGGAGGAAAAGAAAGAATTTCTGCATAGGGCGCTTGTTCATGATTATATCCTGTTTTTTGAGCATGATTATCAGCATGAATGTTGCAATCTCACCAAAACAGAAAAAGGAATCAGAGCCAAAGAGGTTTTCACTTTAAACTAGGTTCTTTGATCCGTCACAAAAAGTTAGTGATACTTGCCAGTAAATAAAATCTGGAGTGTATTTTTTCTCAGACCGCTAAGATTTAATAACAAGAAACCTGCTTTTGACTCTTAGTATAAACAAAACCTAACAAACTTTATAAAACCTAATTATTTCAAACTAATGATGAATAGAGAAATTGCCCAAAAATTAAACGAAAAATTACAAAACAAATCGTCCGTTGAAATTTTGGATTACATCGCCTCTCATTACACAGGAAAAGTAAAATTTGCTTCCAGCATGGGTGCAGAGGATCAGGTGATCACGCATATTATTGCTAATCTTGATTACCCTGTGGAAATCTTTACGCTCGATACAGGCAGGATGTTTCCTGAGACTTATGATTTAATTGAAAAAACAGAAGCAAGATACAAGTTGAAAATCAAAATCTTTTTTCCGGATGCTGCCAGTGTTGAAAAAATGGTGAATGAAAAAGGGATCAATTTATTTTACAGAAGCATTGACAATCGTAAACAGTGCTGTGGAATAAGAAAGATCGAACCCTTAAAAAGAGCTTTAAATGGTTTGGATGGATGGATTACCGGATTAAGGAAAGAACAATCAACAACCAGAACCAATATGCAGATTGTAGAATGGGATGAAAATAATTCGATGCTTAAGTTTAATCCTTTGCTCCATTGGACAGAACAACAACTCTGGGATTATATAAAAAATAATAATGTGCCCTATAATGTATTGCACGACAAAGGATTTCCGAGTATTGGATGTCAACCCTGCACACGTGCCGTAGCCCCCGGAGAAGATGTAAGAAGTGGCAGATGGTGGTGGGAAAACCCTGAAACCAAAGAATGTGGACTACATGCCAAAAAAGAGTGACAATCACTTATAGAAACTCTGTTTAATTAAAAAACTCATTGCTGTATTTTTATGAATAACAATATAAAAATTTACGCTTGTTTAAATAAAGATCGTCTGTGCGATGAGTCTTTTTTATGTCTGAAAAATACAGCAAAACCCACTGAATTTATCGATGAAGAAAAACTGCTCACACATGCCTTTATTCAACATGTAATTGAAAACAAATATTCTCTGATACTTGATTTTGAAAAATTCACTTCAATACAAAAGGATTCTTTCTTCAGGTATTTAGCCGAACTCCCATCGGTTTTATTAGTCCTTTATGATCAGGATATTGATTTCTTCGATTCAAAAGAACTTCCTGATAATTTCTGCCTGGAATTTTTTCCCCTTCAGAAACACAGACTGGATTTGATTGTTGAACAGTCTTTTAAAAAAAATCAACCATCTGAAAATCAACTTGCCTGGAAGGCAAAATATCAAAATCTGTTTCTGAATAATGTATATGCACAATTATTTGTAGATGCTGATGATAACGCCAGAATTACCGAAGTAAATAAAAAAGCCGAGCATCTTTATGATAAAGATGCAGACTACCTGCTCAGATCAGGATTAAGAGGATTGCATGGAAATAGTGCCACGATTCTCATCAATGAGATCATGAAGAAAAAAAATCAAGAACCAAAAACTGTTAATCTTCAATACTTTAGCGGGAAGGGGCACTCCAAAAACCTAAAGTATATCATCAGTAAAACAAACACTAACTCAAAAACCCAGGTGCATCTAACAGTTTTAGATGTTTCTGAAAAAGAAAAAGAGAATCAATTGTATTATCAGCAAAATGAAATGCTGAGAAGCACACTGGAATCTATTGATGATTTGTTTTTTACACTTAATAAAGAAGGCGATTTTACTGAGTATTATCAGGCAGCAGATAGTAAACATTTTTCTCTTTCCAACGATGCATTTATCGGTAAAAACATTTATGATGTCGGATTTCCTCTTGATGTTTCTAAGAAATATCTTCAAACTATTGAAAATGTTATTGAAACCGATCAAAGCGAACATATTGATTATTCACTTGAAGCTTTTGGATCGAGACTTTGGTACAGTGCAAGAATATCGCCCAGGAAAAATGCATTGGGTATCACCGATGGAGTAACTGTTTTGTGCCGCGATATAACGCGCCAGAAAAGAACCGAGGAAACCCTCAAAAAAGCACGCGACTTTTATCTTACTCTTTTTGCCGATTTTCCAAGTATGATCTGGAAGACCAACACATCTAAAAAAGTTGATTTTTTTAATAAAACCTGGCTCGAATTTACCGGAAACGATCTGGAAACAGAGTTAAGAACCGATTGGGTGGAAAAAATGCATATTTCCGAGGTAAGCTCTTTTTTAACGGCTTTATTAAATGCCTATGAAAAAAAAGAACCTTTTCAAATTGAGCATCGCCTGAAACATAAATCCGGAGAATATCAATGGGTAATCAATGCGGCACGTCCGTTTTATAATCTCGAAGGACAGTTTGCCGGATTTATAGGTTCTTGTTTTAATATCCATGAAAGAAAAAAAGCAGAGGAAATGTTGAAACTCCAAAAAAGTGCTATGGAATCTGCTTTAGAAGGTATTTTAATCCTTGAGGATGATGGAATGGATTATCCGGTTATCTATGCCAATAAAGAACTGTGTAATATTACCAGACAAACCGGCACAAATTTGGTCGGGCAAAGTTTTTTCAGCACTATCGGATGCCCTATTCACCAAAAAACCCGCGAAAATATTTACTACTCTTTGCGCAACAAAAGAAGCTTCAAAGGAGAGATTAAGTGCAAAAGAAAAAAAACAAATGCTGACCTATTGGAAGAATCTGATGAAATCCAGTGGAGATTGCTTTATCTTGCCCCTGTGCAAAATGATCTCACCAATGTAAATCATTTTGTTGCGGTTTTGAGTGATATTACCGAAAGTAAAAAAGTTGAAACAGCGCTTCGTGAAAAGAATTCTGAACTGCTGAAAACCAATGAAGAACTTGATCAGTTTGTTTACAGTACATCACACGAATTGCGATCTCCCCTGATGTCGGTTTTGGGGCTGATTAATCTGCTTGAATCTGAAAATGATGCCCGGGAACAATCTGTTTACATTGATATGATTCGCGAAACCATTTCACGCCTCGATAAAATCATTCATGATATTATCGATTATTCAAGAAACTCAAGAAGCGACATAATTTATGAAAATATAGATTTTGAAGATTTTATTCATCGATCTATTGAAAATTATAAATATTTTGAAAAATCTAAAAATGTGAAGTTTAATGTCAGTGTGAAAAATGGAGTTCCTTTTTTATCTGATAAAAAACGAATGGAGATTATTTTTAATAACTTTATTTCCAATTCATTGAAGTTTCATAATTATGAACAAAAATCACCCCTGGTTGATATAAAGGTGAAAACCTCTCCGGTAAATTCTGTAATAACAATCAGCGACAACGGATTGGGAATTGAAGAAAAACATTTGCCACACCTGTATGAAATGTTTTACAGGGGCAACGAAAAAAGTACAGGTAGTGGTATTGGTCTTTATATTGTAAAGGAAATCATCGATAAACTACAGGGAAGTATTCAGGTTCAGTCTGTGATGGGTAAAGGCACTACTTTCACCATCATTCTGCCCAACAATGTGCTTGAAAATAAAAAGCTATATACTTTAAATTCTTTTTCTATCAGTGAAATGTGATCTTTTTCGTTTTTTAAAAGATAGTTAATAAAAAAAACATAGGCATGGAGGTAAAAAATATATTACTTGTTGACGACAGTGATATAGATAACATGGTCAACAAAAGGGTGATACTGAAAGCAGGATATACCGAGCAGGTTACTGTCAAAATATCTGCCCAAAGTGCACTCGGGTATCTCTCGGAGTGTTCTTCTGATCAGTCTAAAATTATGCCTGATCTTATTCTTCTTGATATCAGAATGCCCGAAATAGATGGGTTTGGTTTCCTGGAAAGGTTTGAAAAACTACCTGATCAGATACATCAGAAGGTAAATATTGTGATGTTGTCATCGTCAATTGATGCAGAAGACTTCAGAAGAGCAGAAGAAAACAGATTTGTGAAAAAGTTCGTCAATAAACCTTTGAAAAAGGAAACGATAGATATGCTGAGAAAAATTTAATCTTTTCGTTTTATTTCGTCATTTATGCAAAAAGATCTGATCTTAGATAAAATATTAGAAACCAAAACCGCTTTTCTTATTCTGAATGAGAAATTTGATTTAATCGCGATTTCTCCAGGCATAGAAAATGTTTTGTCTTTTGGATATCTTTTGCATAAAGGTGATCATCTTTGGAGTGTTCTGCCAGAATCTATTCAAAAAGAGATTTATGATTATGCTTTAAAGGTGAAAAATAATCAGCACTCTGCTGGCATAGTTTTTAAAGATAACGGTTTTATCGACCAAAAAAATTATGACTTTGTACTCAATATAAACTATAAAACCGGAGAAGGTTTCTTTTTCCTGTTTACCCCTTTTTCAGCATCTCATCAACAAAGCCCCGAAGAGCACCGGAAAATGGAAGTTATGCGCACAACACTTGACTCTATGGACGATTTCGTGTTCGTGCTTGATAAAAATGGTTTGTTCTCAGAATTTTATGCCGATCATGAAAGAAATAAATTAAGTGGTATTGATAATACATTTAAAGTAGGAAGTAAACTCAGCGATGTTGGATTTCCTAATGATGTAGTGAAACTTTTTTATGATGCCATCCACAAAATTGAGCAAACAGGAGTTCCGGAACAGGTAAATTATTCCCTCAAAGCCTTTGGGGGTGTGTTGTACTATCAGGCAAAAGTATCTCCACGTTTTTCTTTTGATGGGAATTTTGAAGGGGTTACTGTTGTTTCAAGAGATATCTCCACATTGATTAAATCAGAAATAAAATTAAAAAAATCTTTGGAGTATTATCTTACTGTTTTTGATCATTTTCCCAGCCTCATTTGGCGATCAAACACCCAAAAAAAACTTGACTACTTCAATAAAACATGGATACAGTTTACCGGCAAATCTCTGGAATCGCAAATGGGTGAGGGATGGAAAAATGGGATTCATCCTGATGACAGGGAAAAAATCCTGGCTGATTTCAGCAAAAAACTTGCTACCCAAAAATCGTTCACTCTCCAGTATCGCCTTTTACATAAAAGCGGACATTACAGGTGGGTAAAAAACTTTTGCGAACCCCTCCTGGATTTAAAAGGAAGATTTACTGGTTATATTGGAAGTTGTTTTGATATTGATGATATTCTGCATACCCAAAAACTTTTGCAACAAAGTCAATCGCGCTATAAAACAATTTTAGACCAACAGGATGATCTTGTAACGCGTTGGAAATCTGATCTTTCAGTTACATTTGTTAATAATTCGGTGTGTAAATTTCTTGGTAAACCCTACCAGCAATTTAGTGGAATTCCATGGGTAGACATTTTTCCTGAAAGTGAAAAAGATAAAGTGAAAAAATATTTGCAAACATTCCTGAAGAACAACAAGCAGGGTTCCATTGAACTGGAAGGTGTTGACAAACAGGGAAAATCTCATATCTATCAATGGCTCACTGCACCTATATATGATCAAGACGGGAAAATTGTTGAATACCAATCTGTTGGTAGGGATATTACTGACAAGATCAAAAAGCAAAAAGAAAACCAGAACTTGTTAATAAATTTACAATATAAGATACAGGAACTGAGCTTATTAAACAATGTTTCGAAAATTATTAGCACAGGCAATGATTATCAGGTTTTCTTTCCTCAGATCATTCAGTCCATCGCCGGAAATTTTGGCAGATTTGAAAAAAACCAGGTGCAAATAAAGTATCAGGGACAGACATTCCAATCTGAAAATTTTAACAGGCAACCCAAAGGATTGATGGTTAAAGGCACTTTTGGAAAAGAAACCAAAGGAGAGTTGATCATATATCTTCCTGATAGATTTGATATTGACGGAAATAAACAGAAGACCTTTGTTAAAGAGTCTAAAAATTTACTCAACCTGATCTGCGAGTTACTACATTCTCACTTTCTTAAAATTGAAGCCGAAATGAAACTCAAAATCAGCGAATTAAGGTATCGGGAATTGTTTGATAATGCTTTGGATATCATTTTCAGCATTGATATGCAAGCCAATATCCACAAAACCAACCCAGCTGCTACAAGAATTCTTGGTTTTGAAAATCTGGAGGGCAATAATTTGTGGGAAGTAATACTTCCTTCTGAAAAGCCGCTAATCAAAAAGTTGATGGAAAAAACCATACAAAAAAGAGAAAACTCTTTTTCTTTTGAAACAAAAGCTTTCGGAAAGAATGGAGAAGTAAAGTTTTTGCAGGTTAGAGGTTTTATGAAATATATCCATGATCAAAAACCAGGTGAGATTTTCGGCATTGCAAGAGATATAACTCAACAACGAATGCTCGAAAAAAGTATTATGAAAACGGTTATTTCTACTGAAGAAAAGGAAAGAAAAAGATTTGCTGAAGATCTGCATGATGGAATAGGCCCGCTTTTATCGGGACTTAAAATGTATATACAGCAGGAAAGCCTTGCCAAAGGAATGAACGAAAAACAATTGAAAGTATTGAAATATTGTCGTGAGATTACCGATGATGCTATAAGTCAGACAAGAAGTATTGCAAATAATCTTACTCCGGGGGTTCTGAATGATTTTGGATTGCAGAAAGCGCTTATTTCCCATGTCGATAAAATCAATGCCATTGGGAAATTTTCTATTGTGCTTAAAATTAAAACTCCTCTGCAAAATATTGATGAAGATGTTTCTATTGCCGTTTTCAGGGTTATAAATGAATTGATAAACAACACTTTGAAGTATGCTGAGTGCGAGAACGTAAAAATTGAAACAAACATCAAAAAAAACATCCTTTTTATTCATTATCAAGACGATGGCAAAGGGTTTAACCTTCAGAAACAGTTGAAGGAAAAAACAAATGGCATGGGACTAAGCAATATTTATAACCGTGTTAATTCCCTCAATGGAAGTGTCAATTTTGAGACATCAGAGGGCAAAGGTTTTTTGGTGAGAATTTTTATCCCTTTAAAAGAATACAACTGACAAATACAGACGTTAAATATTGATCATTGTAATTTAATCTAAAATAATTTAAATTATGGCGCATAAAATTATTATTGTTGACGATCATTTTATATTTAGAAATGGTTTGAAAGATTTACTTGCCGAGATTCCTGATGTAGAGATTCTGGGTGAGGCTTCCTCCGGAGAAGAATTTCTGGAGATGCTGGGTAAAGTAAGACCCGACATTGTTTTTATGGATATCAAAATGCCAGGCATGAACGGAATCGAAACAACAAAAAAAGCGCTTGAGATGGTTCCCGACCTTAAGGTTTTGGCATTGAGCATGTTTGGTGAAAATGAATATGTGGAAGAGATGCTTCAGGCAGGTGCTTTAGGATATTTACTCAAAAATATTGGTAAAGATGATCTTGTAAAAGCGATTGATAATATATCTAATGAGAAGGGGTATTTTAGTGATGAAATTCTTGTTTTGGTTACCCGAAAAGTTTTTAATGCCAAGCAGGTAAACAAGGATAAAACCATTCTCGATAGTTTTACCAAAAGAGAACTTGAGGTTTTGCAACTTGTTAGCGAAGGATATTCCAATGCCGATATTGCAGAAAAACTAAAGATCAGTCCACGCACTGTGGGGGGGCACCGAAACAATATGCTATCTAAGTCGGGTTTGAAGAATACTGCTGCTTTGGTAAGTTTCGCTTTGAAAAATAAGGTCATTAAATCTTCCTGAAGAAATCAATGCTGCCATAATTTTCACATTAAAAAAAAAGGGTTGCCTTTTCACAAAGACAACCCTCACACCACTAACACTGTAAAACAATAAAACCAAAAACATGAACTCCTGTTGAGAACAGGAGTTCAAAATCTTTACAAATTCAATTTATTGAATCAGAATATATTTTTGGGCATAAAAAAAAGGGAAAAACAACTTGCCGAATGACCAGTACTAAAATCTGATACCTCCCCATTCAGAGAGAAAATGACTTTTTAATTTCATAATGTATCCGACAACACTTGAAATGAACATCAATTTCTCTGGTATTTTTAAAACTATTCAACTATAACTTTCATCATATTTGCCGGTAAATAAATACCACATAAGTTTTAAAGAATACCTAACCAGACATTGGCAAGTTGCTATTGGTTTGTATTTTTTAATGCTGTAAAATTCAAATAATTAAAGAACCAAATAAAAATCAAATATAGCATTGACATTGATTGCAAACAATTCGTTTATTTACTAAAATTTTTATAAGTAATTACCACAGTAAAAATGTTTGATATAACAATAAGTTTAATCTTTTATGCATAATCTAATAACTTGTTAACCAAGTTTGTGTAAAAGTAAATCTCAATTGTATAGTATTATGAACTCAAATTTCAGTACTTTTATGATCTGTTATTTTAACCATAAGGATAATTTCGATATGTATGAATTATTCTAAATAGACCAATTTTTTATTGCGATTATGTGAAATTTTATTCAGTTGGTGGGTTAAAAATAAAAATCCTGTTTTTTAATTAACAACTCTGCTTTTTGCGAAATACTCAATAAGGGATATCCGCTATCTTTATCACTATTTTACCGAATTGTTCCTGATTTTCCATATGTTTAAATGCTAGTTCAGTATCTTCCATCGGAAATATTTTATCTATTTCTGGATCAATTCTGCGAGATGTCACAAACTCAAGCATTCTGGAAAAATCATCCGGACTACCCATGGTTGATCCCAAAATGTTTGCCTGTTTCCAAAAGATTTTCGCGGCGACCAGGTCATTTATTTTTCCTGCTGTGCCACCATAAATTACTATTGTGCCACCAATTTTTAATAAACTCAAAAGTTTTTCAAAACCCTCACCTGCTGCACTATCAATGATCAAATCAAATTCACCGGTTTCTGATTTTAATTTTTCTTCCCAATTGAGATCAGTATAAAAAACACCATTTTTTGCTCCCAGATAAACGGCTTTTTTTATCTTTTTTTCCGAACTACTGGTTACATAAACATCTGCCTTTGCTGCAACTGCAAATTTGATCAAAAAACTGGAAACTCCTCCACCTGCTCCGGTGATCAGAACTTTATCCCCCGCCTTCAGTCTACCTCTTGTAAAAAGTGCCCTGTAGGCTGTTAGACCTGCCAAAGGGAGTGCTGCTGCTTTTTCAAATGTCCACTCAGAGGGTTTTGGGAAAATATTTTCTACCGGAACACTAACATATTGTGCGAAAGTACCCTGATCCGGCAAACCCAGTATTTTAAAATCTTTGCTGTGAAAATCGTTATTCCTTCCCCAATTGATTCCGGGGTTGATGATTACTGGTTGGTTCAGCCATTTTAAGTCTACCTCCTTTCCAACCTCTGTTACTATACCCGATCCATCAGACCCTGGTGTACACGGAAATTCTGAATCTTTATATATTCCTTTTTTTATCCAGTAATCCCGTCGGTTCAGAGCTGCAGCTTTTATCTCAACAACAACTTCTGTTTCAGATGGATGGGGTTTTTTTAATTGTTCTATTTTACAAGGTGCATCTGGGCTAATAAACTTTACTGCTTTCATTTTGATTTAAATATTAATTTTAAAATGATTTGAATTTCTCCTCTACATTCATTGTTATTTTCAGATATTATTGCCTTTACAACGGTTAGTTATATATCTGCTTAAAAGTAAAATACCAGGTTCTTTTTTCACACAAAATAAATATTTACTAAATAAACATTTTGTCACAGTGTTTTGTTTTTTTGCTTTCAAACCATCATTTTTTTCTCTTTTTTTCAGATTTAGTAGATATAAGAATCCCGAATTTTTTATTTTTTTCAAAGAGTGCATACCAATATTGATTATTCTGTGTTTTCTTGATTTTTTTTTTAACAGGTCTGATAATATGAATGGGATGCTATTTATCGTTTGCTTTTCTGAAATGGGAGCCATTTTTTAAAATTTAATTATTACTTAACAACTAATTACATGAAAATGAAAAAAGTATTTTTATGCGGGATTTTAATGGCAATTGGAGCAACTCTTTTTGCTCAGGAAAACAATGAATCTGATACAACGAATTTGAAAAACTGGAGCTTTAGTGGTTTTTTTCAGCAAAATACCAATCAGGTGAGTTTTACTAATTGGGCTGCCGGAGGAGAAAATTCATTTTCCCTGGTAAGTCAGGCGCGGTTTGATGCCAACTATAAGCGTGATGATATTCAGTGGGAAAATTATGTAGATTTGTCTTACGGTATTATTAAAACTGAAAACACCTCCTTAAGGAAAAACACTGATAAGATTGATGTATTCTCCAAGGTTGGTAAAAATCTTAACGATAAGATAAGTATGTCGGCTTTGATTAATTTTCAGTCTCAGTTTGCAGAAGGATTTAACTTCCCTAATGACAGTGTAGTAGTTTCCAGGTTTATGGCACCGGGTTATCTTACCGGTTCTGTGGGTTTCGATTACAAACCCTTTGAATTTCTTTCTATCTATGTTTCTCCTGCAACAGGTAAATTTACTTTTGTAACTGATCAAATACTGGCAGATCAGGGTCGATTTGGTGTGGAACCCGCAGAATTTAATGATGCCGGCGAAAATATATCTGATGGAAAAAATGTAAATCCTGAATTTGGTTCGTTGGTTCGTATTGCTTTCAACAAAGAGATATTTACTAATGTGATAGTCAACACCAGGGTAACTTTGTTTAATAATTATACCGACAGTGATATTTCAAACCGGAAAAATACGGATGTGGACTGGCTGCTGGATGTAAATATGCCAGTAAATGAATTTATTACCGTTAGTTTAGGGTTTCATCTGATATACGATCATGATATAAAAATACCTAAAATGGGAACCAATGATCAGGGAGAGGAGATTGTTTTGTACAACAGACCTACCACACAATTCAAACAGCAAATTGGAGTTGGGCTGGTATATAAATTCTAATCTTTAATGGTACCCCAATCAATGAAATTGGTCAGTAGATCCACTTTGAGAAGTCAAAAGCTTTTCCCCTAAGTCATATAGGTAAAGCCTTTGATTATTGCTCTGATTACAGGATAAGTCTCCAGAATTATCTAAAAGGTGGCATGTTAGAGATAGATTCTAACCGGGCTTAAAATTCCATTGGCCAACTAGCAGGATGGGGCAAGAACCACCTGTTTGCCGTATTGCATGAAGGGGTCTAAAACATTGCTTTGTATTTCAGTTTCTTTTTAAATTGTAAAAAGCATGATATTGATTTTTAGCCTCTTAAAAAAAACCTGAAAGCACTAATGAAAGTGCTTTCAGGAACATTACCCAAAGGGTAAAAACTAACTACCAATTACTAATTAACTACCAACCTAAAATTTAACCTAATTATTTGTTTATAGTGTTATTATTTTACGAACAACATTTCTCTGTATTTTGGTAAGGTCCACATTTCATCATCCACCAGTATTTCGAGTTTATCAACATGATACCGTATACGATCAAAATAGGGTTTTACTTCATTGCAGTAGAAAGTAGCCCGTTGCGCTGCATTTGCTATGGCATTTGCTTCTTTGCGTTTATCAATCATTTCTTTCACATCCTTTCTTATTTGAATAATGTGATCAGATATTTTCTCAATAATACCTTTCTGCAATTGTGCCTGCTCATTGAATTGTTCTTCGCTAAGGATTTCTTTCAGTCCTTTCACATTCTCAACCAAAATGCTTTGGTACCTGATAGCAGTGGGAATAATATGGTTACCTGCAATATCAGCTAATACCCGTGATTCAATTTGAATGGATTTTGCATATGCTTCACTTCTAATTTCAAGTCTTGCTTCAAGTTCTTCACCAGTGAGAATCTGATTTTCACTGAAGAGTTTTTTGGTAGAGTCACTAACAAAAGCCTGCAATGCCTCAGGGGTATTTTTCAGATTACTTAATCCTCTTTTCTTTGCTTCCTCAACCCATTCCGGGCTATACCCATTTCCTTCAAACAATATAGGTTTCGATTCGGTGATATAATCTCTGAGAATCTTAAAGATCGCTTCATCTTTATCTTGGCCTTTCTCCATGTATTCTTCGAGCGTATTCTTGAATTGTTTTAGTTGATCGGCAAGAATAGTATTGAGGGTAATCATTGCAGGCGCACAGTTTGCCCCGGCACCTACTGCTCTGAATTCGAATTTATTGCCTGTAAATGCTACAGGAGAGGTTCTGTTTCGATCAGTATTATCCAAAATAATCTGAGGAATTTTACCAATATTGAGTTTTAACTCTGTTTTTTCATCAGGAGTAAGTTTTCTGTCTTTAACTTTTTGCTCAATATCCTGCAATACTTTTGTAAGTTGCGATCCGATAAAAACAGAAATGATAGCTGGTGGTGCCTCATTTGCACCCAATCTGTGATCATTTCCGGCGGAAGCAATAGATGCTCTCAAAAGATCAGCGTGCTTATATACTGCTCTGATGATATTTACAAAAAAAGTGAGGAATAATAAGTTTGTTTTGGGTGTATGGCCTGGGCTGAGAAGATTTTTTCCAGTATTGGTAGCCAAAGACCAGTTGTTGTGTTTTCCGCTTCCGTTGATTTCAGCATAAGGTTTTTCATGGAAAAGGATTCTGAATTTGTGCTTCCTTGCTATCTTGTCCATGATTACCATTACCAGCTGATTGTGATCAATAGCTATATTGGTTTCTTCGAATACGGGTGCCAACTCATACTGATTGGGTGCAACTTCATTGTGTCTGGTTTTCACCGGAATGCCTAATTTCCAGGATTCATATTCAAATTCCCTCATAAATGCGCTTATGCGAGGGGGAATAGCTCCAAAGTAATGGTCTTCTAATTGTTGTCCTTTGGCTGGTATGTGGCCAGTTAGGGTTCTGCCTGTAAGGGTAAGATCGGGGCGGGCAAAATATAATGCTTCATCTATGAGAAAATATTCCTGCTCCCAGCCCAGTGTTGATATTACTTTGGTAATGCTTCTGTCGAATAGCTGGCATACTTCGGTTGATATTTTATCAATTTGCGACAATGCTTTCAGCAATGGAGTTTTGAAATCGAGCGAATAACCTGTATAAGATATGAATATAGTAGGGATGCATAATGTTTTATCTAAGATAAATGCAGGAGAGGAAGGATCCCATGCAGTGTAACCTCTGGCTTCAAAAGTATTACGCAATCCGCCACTGGGCAAACTGCTGGCATCAGGTTCCTGTTGAACAAGCTGTCCGCCACCAAATTGTTCTATCGATCTGTTGTCGCTGGTAGGTGTAAAAAAGGCATCATGCTTTTCTGCAGTTGCTCCTGTAAGGGGTTGAAACCAGTGAGTGTAATGGGTTGCTCCTTTGCTTATTGCCCATGCACGCATAGCTGAGGCAACCTGATCGGCGATTTTCTTATCAATCTTTTCTGATTTATCAATATTATCACTGATGCTTTTGTAAACATCATCGGGAAGATATTCCCTCATTGCCCTGTCAGAAAAAACATTAACACCATAAAAATCCGAAACTTTCGACGGAATTTCCTCTGTGTTCAGCGGGACGTGTTGTAACGCTTCCTGTAATGCTGTAAATCTTCTGTTGCTCATAATTCATTTTAGTTTTAAATTTCACGACAAAAGTATAAAATAAATGTTATGTAATGCAAGAAAAAAATAAAAAAATAACAAAAAGGTAATTTTTAATAGGGGGTGTTGGTTTAAATTGTATGATATTTTTCGTTTTTATTTAAAAAAAAAGGGGGTGGGTTGGTTGATTATTGTTTTTTTCTTTTTTGATTATTTGTAGTATTTATGGTAGGATTTTTAATTAGTGTAAACAAGAAAACACTTTTTTTATGTGCTTTTGATCAGAAATTGTCAAAGACAAGGCTTTCCAGGTTTTTGAATATAAGGAGTTTACTTGTCGTAAATGACTGATTTATCTGTTTATAATTTCATTAATTGGGTCAGATGGAGCTTGCCAATAATCTGACACGTAAAAATAATTGTCGGTTGAAATTATCATCTGCCCGGATGTCAGTAATATTGTAATAGCTGGGTTCAAAGGGGGAATAACCCAGTATTTGAAGTTTTCTTGCAAAAACGAATGAGTAAAAGTAATGAAAGAAGTAAAATATAAAAAATAAATGTATGGTTGTTTACTGATTTTTATTTTGTACGTCTTATTGCGTAATACACTGTTAATATGTGTTGGAAGTTTCATTATATTTGCTCTTTACTGCCAAAAACAAAAAAATAAACAGATGAACCGAGCCATGACAAAGTTTTTGACATACACACGGATGATTAAAATTCGTGACGTGATAAACATACAAAACAGTATTTTGGCGAGCTCCATCTGACCTTTTTAATCAAATTATGAACAGATGAATGTTGTTTATTCCATTGTATGGATTAAAAAAGCAACTTTATTTTATAGTATTCGTTTAAGCTATTTAAGAACAATCGGAATTTCAATAATTTCTTAAGAATAATAGATACAAAAAATTGAGAATTAGGAATCTGATCATATCAGCAATTTTTTCGATGCTTACATTTGCCTATCTTTCAGGGCAAAACAATCCTCAGCCAGAAAAGGAACCTCCTTTAACCAGGATTCTTTTTATTTTTGATGCTTCGCAAAGTATGTATGCCCGATGGCAAAGTGATATGCGAATAAACATAGCCAGAGATTTACTCACTGAATTGCTCGATAGTTTACAGGATGTACAAAACACACAATTGGCTTTGCGTGTTTACGGTCACCAGAAAAGATTTCCTCCTCAGGATTGTGATGATACCCGGCTCGAAATTCCGTTTCGGGATAATAACATTTATGCTATAAAGCAACGACTTAACAGTCTGACCCCTCGTGGTACCACTCCCATTTCTATGTCTCTTGAAAAAGCTGAGGATGACTTTCCGCAGTGTGATAACTGTAGAAATATTATTGTTTTGATCACTGATGGAATTGAAGAATGCGGTGGTGACCCCTGCGCAGTCTCAAGAGAACTTCAAAAAAAAGGAATTATTCTCAAGCCTTTTATCATCGGTATAGGAAGAGACTTCAGAGATGATTTTGACTGTGTGGGGCAATATTTTGATGCCACGAGTGAAAACGAATTTCGTCAGAGTTTAAATATCGTTATATCACAAGCACTTGATAATACTACTGCTCAGGTTAATTTGCTCGATATTTATGGTCTTCCCACTGAAACTAATGTACCGGTGAGCCTTTATGATAATTTTAGTGGAAAGTTAATGGATAATTTTATTCATACATTTAACCACAGAGGATTACCCGATACTATTTATTATCTTGATCCGCTTATTGAGTATAACATGGTAGTTCACTCTACTCCCGCGGTAACGGTTGAGGATATCAAAATCAACCCGGGAAAACACAATGTATTGCCGGTAGATGTGCCACAGGGTAGTTTAACATTGCTGGTGGGAGGTAAAACCAATATTTCCTATAAAGCCATCCTGAGAAAAAAAGATGAAATGGAAACCCTGACTACCCAAACTTTTGGTAATACCGAAAAGTATTTGGTGGGAGAGTACGATATTGAAGTTTTATCAGTTCCCAGAATCTACATTAATGATGTTGAAATAAAACAGAGTCATAATACTAAAGTTGAGATTCCTCAACCTGGAATAGCCATTTTAAGACTTCCCGCACCCGGATATGCTAAAGTTCTTCACGAAGAGGATAATAAACTGAAGGTCATCCATGTAGTTCGGGAAAATGTTCAAAGTGAAACCATTTACTTACAACCAGGGCAATATAGGATTGTATACAGGTCGCGTTCTTCAAATCAAACCATTTTCTCTATCGACAAATCTTTTACTATCCGCTCAGGAGAATCCACAATGGTTAAACTAAATCCCTGATTAGGACTATTTGCAGATCAAACTTATTGCAGATATTCATCATATCTAAATTGTTTTTTAAAGGTATAATTTAACACCCAAGATGCTGATTTTGTTATCATTGTGTTTGAAAGACATGTTCGTTTCATCAAAGTAATTCTTCGAAAGTCTTATTTTTTCTTTTTACAGATAATATGCTAATGTGCGTTATCTCTTCTCGCTAAAGTGATGGTGGCAAGATATCTGCTGTTGGTTTCAAAAAATGGTAAAATAACCAAACGACAATTGATAAGTTTGTCTGCACCGGAAATTCTGATAGCGATATCCAACTTTATTCAGAATTATCGTAAAATTATCGAAATGATATTAAACCTTTCCTTTTTTCCTTAGTCTGATATGCTTAGAAAAACGTAGCTTTATGAGTCATAGTACCGATGCAGAATTGTTGGATATTTATAAAAATAATCACCAGCATGAATATGCTTTTAACCTTATTGTTCGTAAGTATCAGGAAAAAGTATATTGGCATGTAAGGAGGATGGTGCTGGATCATGATGATGCCAATGATATTGTACAGGATATTTTTATAAAAGCATGGAAATCCTTGAAAGAATTCAGAGGCGATTCCGGACTATATACCTGGTTATACAGAATTGCTACCAACGAAACGCTTAGTTTTCTGAGGAAAAAGAAAAAAAGATTTTTTCTCCCATGGCAAGATGTTGAAAACATTATGAGTGAAAAACTTGAATCTGATACTTACTTTAAAGGGAGTGAAATAGAAAAAAAACTTCAAAAGGCTATTCTCTCCCTTCCCGATAAACAAAAAGTAGTATTTAACCTTAGATACTTTGATGAAATGAAATATGAAGAAATGTCGGAAATTCTTCAAACGAGCATAGGAGCCCTGAAAGCTTCCTTTCATCATGCCTCAAAAAAAATAGAGGATTACATCAAAGAACATTAAACTTTTAAAAATATTATACGTCTAAAAACCAAATGACGATTATTTTAGCATTTTATTTAATAGGGGTGTAGTTCAGCAAATGACAACTTTCTGTGAAGACACCCACAAAAAAAAAACAGACGAATGAAACCTCAATGTGTTATTACACACAAGCACAATGACGTAATAATCATTGAATTGGAAGTTCCATCATGCCTATTTAATCAAATTATAAACAGATGAACCGAGCCATGACAAAGTTTTTGACAC